>JAYTOQ010000995.1:0-2018 GCA_043747665.1 Polyangiaceae bacterium
CGCTCGCGGAGACGGTGAAGCTGCTTGCGGTCAACCTGCGAGCGCGCGCCGCAGCCGAGCGCCTGCTTGCGCTCTTCGATCGCGCCGCCGCGCGCGGTCTCGCGCCGTTCCTCACCGCAGACGCCGGCGAGGTCCGCGGTTTTGCGTACTACACGGGCACGACGTTCTCCATCTACGCCGACGGTCCCGGCGAGCCGATCGGCGGCGGCGGTCGCTACGACGAGCTGCTCGGTCGTTTCGGTGCGCCGATGGCCGCTGTGGGGTTCGGCCTCGATCTCGACGCGCTGGCCTGGGCGCTTCGGACCGCGGGCGCACCGGCGCTCCCGCTCGACGGCGTCGTTTATGTCGGCGACGGCGAAGACGGCCGCATGGCAGCGCTGCGCGCGCGCGGCGTTCCCACGGTAGCGATCGCGTACCACGACGCTGCGCTCGCCCATGCTCGCTCGTGGGGATTTGCGCTGGTGTGGAGCGGCGCGACGGTGTTCGACGTACGGACGGGAGCCGCGACAGCCATCGACGCGCCGCTGAACGAAGCCGGCAAGCCCGCTGCGCCCGGCGACGCCGATCGCGTCGCAGGCCTCGTCGCGCGCATGCTAAGTCACGGGTAGACCTTCCGACAGGAGCTTTGATCGATGCCGGCCATCGTGATCGTGGGCGCGCAGTGGGGCGACGAGGGCAAGGGCAAGATCGTCGACATCTACACCGAGCACGCCGACATGGTGGTGCGCTTCGGCGGTGGCCCCAACGCGGGCCACACGCTGGTGGTCGGTAACGACAAGCTCGTGGTGCGCCTCGTGCCGAGCGGCATCCTGCGCGCCGACACGACGTGCGTCCTCGCGCAGGGCATGGTCATCGATCCGCGAAGTCTCGTGACCGAGCTCGACGAGCTCGAGCGTCGCGGTATCCACGTCAAGGGACGGCTGCTCGTCTCCGACCGCGCGCACGTCATCCTTCCGTACCACGTGCTCGTCGACGGTCTGCGCGAGTTGGGGAAGGACGCGATCGGCACCACCAAGCGTGGCGTCGGTCCTTGCTACGAGGACAAGGTCGCACGACGCGGCATTCCGCTCGGTGCGTTCCGCGATCCCAAGCGACTGCGAGAGCTGCTCGCGCGAGCCATCGCCGACTGGACGCCGATCATCGAGCATCTCGGTGGTGGTGACGTGCCCGTGCCGACCGTCGACGAGACGCTCGCCGCCATCGAGGCGACGCGCGAGCGCATCCTCCCGATGCTCGTCGACTCGCAGTCGCTGGTCGAGGCAGCGGTGCGCGCGAAGAAGAAGGTGGTCCTCGAGGGCGCGCAGGGAACGCTGCTCGACGTCGATCACGGCACGTACCCGTTCGTGACGTCGTCGACGCCGACCGCGGGCGGCGCATGCGTTGGTGCCGGCATCGGCCCGACGCGTATCGACGAGGTGGTCGGGCTCGTGAAGGCGTACGCGACGCGCGTGGGCGGCGGTCCGTTCCCCACCGAGCTGCACGACGACGTCGGCGAGCGCATTCGCAAGATCGGCGCCGAGTTCGGTTCGGTCACGGGGCGTCCGCGCCGCACGGGGTGGCTCGATCTGCCGGCGCTCCGCTACGCCGTGCGCGTCAACGGCCTCGATGCGCTCGCCATCACCAAACTCGATGTGCTCACCGGCCTCGACGAGGTGAAGGTGTGCATCGCGTACGAGACGAAGCACGGTCGCACCGAGTCGCTGTCCATGGACGAGCTCGATACGGTGAAGCCGATCTACCAGAGCTTCCCGGGATGGAAGGAGGACCTCGGCAAGGCGCGGCAGATGAGCGATCTGCCGGCGGCGGCGCGGAAATATCTCGAGTTCGTCGAGAAGCAGGCCGAGTGCCCGTACATCCTCGTGAGCGTCGGCCCCGCGCGCGACGAGACGATCGTCCTGCGCGATCCGTTCGCGCTCTGACTCGGGCTTGACTCGCGCTCGAGGCGCGCTCTGAGGCCGCCCGGCCCCGTCGAGTGCTAGCCTCTCGGCGTGCTTGCCGCGTTGCTAGTGACCACCATT
>JAYTOQ010000996.1:0-5515 GCA_043747665.1 Polyangiaceae bacterium
AAGGGGCAAGACAGCCCGACGCCTGTCGCGGCGCTCGCCATCAACGACGCGGTCGGCGTCGCCGCAGGCGGCCGGCACACCTGCGCGTGGCGCAAGGACGGCACCGTCTCCTGCTGGGGGCTCAACAACTGGCGACAGCTCGGTCTCGGCGAGACCGCGGCGACCGACGACGTCTCGTCGCCGCTCCCGGTGAACGGGCTGACGAACGTGAAGCTCGTCGCCGGCGGTGCGAGCCACACCTGCGCGCTCTCGACCGACGGCGGCCATGTGTCGTGCTGGGGCACGAACGTGCACGGCGCGCTCGGACGCGGAACGGCCGTCACCTCCGCGGTGCCGCTGAAGGTGGCGATCCCCGGCACCATCGGTGGCTTCGCGATGGGCCTCGCGCACACGTGCGCGTTCGATGGTGCGGGCGCGCTCTCGTGCTGGGGCGACAACGAACTCCGCCAGCTCGGCGTCGACACCTTCCTCGCGACGGGCACACCGTCGATCGTCACCGGCGTGAGCGGCGTCAAGCACGCAGCAGGCGGCGAGCTTCATACGTGCGCCGCCCTCGCGAGCGGTCAGGTCCGCTGCTGGGGCCACGGCCAGTCCGGCGAGCTCGGCAACGGCATGACGCCGTACGTGCAGCTCCTTCCGGTGACCTTCAGCGCCGGCTCCGCGACCGACGTCGGCGCGGGCTCCTACTTCACCTGCGCCTTGCTCGGCACCACCGACGTCGCGTGCGTCGGACGCAACGACGACGCGCGACTCGGCACCTTCGGATCGAACACGTCGACCCCGGCGATCGTCCCGAACCTGGCGATGGTGGACGCGGGCGGAAGCGAAGCCGGCCCGCCTCCGGGCGGCGTGACGAAGCTCTCGGTCAGCCGCACGCATACCTGCGTGATCCGCGCCGGCGGCGTGGTGACGTGCTGGGGCAGCAACGGTGGCGGCGAGTGCGGTCAGCCGCCGGCCAACGGGGTTACACCTGTCGACGTGGCATTGCCGAACAGCGCCACCGACGTCGCAGCCGGCGATGGTCACACGTGCGTGCTCCTCGTGGACGGCAGCGTTCGCTGCTTCGGCTTCAACAACTACGGTCAGACCACGGGCGGCATGCCGATGGGAGAGGCGCTCCGCACGCCCGATCTCGGGGGCATCAAGGCCAAAGGCGTCATCGCCGGTGACAATCACTCGTGCGCGGTGCTCGTCGACGGCACGGTCCGCTGCTGGGGCCGCGGCAAGAACGGTCAGCTCGGCAACGGCGTGCGCGCCGACGCGACAACGCCGGTGGTGGTGTCGAACCTCGCGGCGGTGAAGACCCTGGCCGCGCGCGAGAGCCGCACCTGCGCGTTGCTCGACGACGGCTCGGGTCGCTGCTGGGGCAACAACGCGAACGGCGAGCTCGGCGACGGCACGGTGATGACGACCGGCACGCCGGGCGCCGTGGTCGGATACTGAGCGCGATGCTGAACATCGGCGCCTCGGAGCTGGTCGTGATCGCGCTGATCGGCGCGTTGCTGCTCGGTCCGCCGATCGTGGTGCTGGTGTGGCTGCTGCGTCGGAACCGCAAGACCACAGGGCCTTGAGGAGCGGCATCGCCAGCGCTACCACCGGCGTACGTCACGACCTTCGCTCCGTCGACTCCGAATGTGCTGCGCGACGGAACGAGAGCCACCGCGAGCAGCCACGCCCGAGAGAAGAATCCTCTTTCTTCGAAGCATCGGATCAGGGCTTCGCGGGACGGAGCTTGCCGCAGCTCTTCTCCACCTGCGCGAAGACGGTCTTCTGGTCGAATGTGCCCGACTCGATCTCGGCCGGCGACGCCTGCTTGCGCAGCTCCTTCCACGCGCAGCCGCAGAACTTGTCGGTGGAGGGATCCTTCGCGCATCCCTTCATGAACGCGTCCTTCGAGACGCTCTCCGGCATCTTGTTCCCGCACGCCTTCACCACCGGCGTCCGCGCGGCGATGAAGCGCTCGCTCGTCACGGTGGCCTCGTCGCCGAGCTCGGCGGCGGAGAAGCGCTTCCGGAACTCGGTGTACGTGCAGTCGCAGTACGGCTTCATGTCGGGATTGCTGCCTACGCAGCCGTTCGAGAAGCCCTCCTTCACGGTGGACTCGGGGATCTTGCTCGCGCACGCGCCCGCCACCTGACCCTTGAGCTTGTCGAGCTTCACCGCAGGCATCTCGCCCGCATTCATCTCGTCGTCGGTGAAGGCCTTGCGGAACTCGCCCCACGCGCACTCGCAGTAGTCGGGTGAGTTGACGGCCTTCTTCGCGCAGCCGCCC
The DNA here is from genome assembly GCA_043747665.1 of Polyangiaceae bacterium. GTDB lineage: Bacteria > Myxococcota_A > Polyangia > Polyangiales > Polyangiaceae > Labilithrix. Next base: position 2,273 of record JAYTOQ010000996.1, read on the forward strand.
ATGAACTCGCGATGGTGGTCGGCCGCCGTCTTCGCGGGCAGCGCAGGCGGCGCAGGCGTCGTGCTGGCGGGCGGCGCTGTCGGGGCGGTCGCGACGGGCCCGGTCGTGCTCGGGCCGTGAGGGGCGGGGGCCTTCGCGGGATGGGCGCCACCACACGCGGCGATGGCGACTGAAGAGCTCACGACGACGAAGGCAAGAGCGTGGCGAAGCATCATGGCAGGCAGGAATAACACCTGACGAAGGCCCCTGACGAAGGCCTGATACACTCGGCGGCGATGCCGCATCCTTCGCCCAACCCGCTCCTCGAGGTGCGGGTCCCGGTACCCTTCGACGAGGTCCGTCCCGAGCACATCCAGCCCGCGGTCGAGGCGCTTCTAGCCTCGGCGCAGAAGACGCTCGATGCCATCGCCGCCGCACCATCGCCGCGGACCTACGCGAGCACGCTGGGCGCGCTCGATCACGCGACCAACGAGCTCGACTACGCGACGAACCTCGCCAGCCATCTCGAGTCGGTGATCGGCTCGCCCGCGCTGCGCGACGCCTATGCCGCGGTGGTGCCCAAAGTAACTGCATTCTACAGCCAGATCCTGCTCTCCGAGCCGCTCTACACGGCGCTACGCGACCTCGACGCCACCGAGGAGGCGAAGCACCTCGAGCCGGCTCGGCGCCGCTACCTGACGAAGACGCTGGCCGACTTCCGTCGGAACGGCGCCGAGCTCGACGCGGTAGGGAAGAAGCGTCTCGGCGACATCGACGTCACGCTCTCCGAGCTGACGCTGAAGTTCGCCCAGAACGTGGTGGATTCGACGTCGGCGTTCGAGCTGCTCGTCGACGAGGCCGACGCAAAGCGCCTCGACGGTCTTTCGGCAGGCGCGCTCGAGGCCGCGAAGAAGAGCGCCGCCGAGAAGGGCAAGACCGGCTTCCGCCTCACGCTCGCCGCGCCCTCCTACGGCCCCGTGCTGACGTTCGTGCACGACCGCAAGCTCCGCGAGACGCTCTATCGCGCGCACACCACGCGCGCGTCGGGCAACGGTCCCGGCGGCCCCGACCGCGACAACCGCGCCATCATCGAGCAGGTCATCGCGCTCCGTCAGGAGAAGGCGAAGCTCCTCGGCTTCGCGCACTTCGCCGACCTCGCCATCGACGATCGCATGGCGAAGACCGGAAAGGACGCGCTCGCGTTCGTCACCATGCTGCGCGACCGGCTCATCGTAGGCTTCGGGCGCGAGAACGCCGAGCTCGCAGCCTTCGCGAAGAAGCACGGTCACCCCGGCAACATCGAGCCTTGGGACGTCGCGTACTGGGCGGAGACGCAGCGGCGCGCGCTCTTCGACTTCGACGAGGAGACGCTTCGCCCATATTTTCCGCTCGATCGCGTGACACGCGGCCTCTTCGAGGTGGCGAAGAGCCTCTACGGCGTGACCATCGAGCGCGACGCCTCAGCGCGCGTCTGGCACGACGACGTCACTGCGTGGTCGGTCATCGACCACGACGGAAAGAAGCTGGGCGGCTTCTATCTCGACCTCTTCCCGCGCGAGACGAAGCGCGACGGCGCGTGGATGGCGGGCGTCGTCGACCGCCTCCCCGGCACTCAGCACGAGCTCGAGAACGTCGCGGTCGTCGTCGGCAACGTGACGCCGCCGCGCGCCCCCGGTCAGCCCGCTCTCCTCAACCACCGTGAGGTCGAGACGCTCTTCCACGAGTTCGGGCACATGATGCATCACGTGCTCTCCGAGGTGCCGATCCGCTCTCTCGCAGGCACGCGCGTCGTCAGTGACTTCGTCGAGCTGCCCTCGATGATCATGGAGAACTGGTGCTGGGAGAGCGAAGCGCTCGATCGCTTCGCGCGCCACTCCGAGACCGGCGCGCCCATCCCCGCCGACGTGAAGAAGCGCATGCTCTCCGCGCGCACGTACCGCGCGGCGAATGCGCTGATGCGCCAGCTCGGCTTCTCCACCGTCGATCTGCTGCTCCACACCGAGTACGACCCGGCCGTCCACGGCGACATCATGGACTTCGCTCGCGGCGTGTTCGCGAAGTTCTCGCCCGTCGAGCTCCCCGCCGACTACGCGATGCTCGCGTCGTTCTCGCACCTCTTCGGCGCGGCCTACGGCTATGCCGCCGGCTACTACTCCTACCAGTGGTCGGAGGTCCTCGAGGCCGACGCGTTCGGGCGCTTCCGCGAGGGCGGCATCCTCAGCAGCGAGGTCGGCGATCGCTTCCGTCGCACCATCCTCGCGCGCGGCGATACCGACGACCCCGCCTCGCTCTATCGCACGTTCCTTGGTCGTGACCCCGACGTCAGCGCGCTCCTCACGAGGCTCGGCATCGCTGCATGAGCGTCGGCCGCGCGCTGCGCGCGAGCCCGCGACTGCCACGCGCGCCGCGCACGGGGCTGCAGCGCTTCCTCGGACGACCTGCCGTCGAGACGTTCCTCGGCGGCCTCATCATCTCGTCGGCAGCGCTGACGGTCATCGAGACGACATCGACCTATCCCAAGCCTTCGGTCGTTTACGTCGTGCACGCCATTTCGGCGATCTTCGTGCTCGAGCTGATTGCCAGGTACCGCATCGCCGCGAGCCGTCGCGGGTTCTTCAAGGAGTACTGGCTCGACATCCTCGCCGTCCTCCCATTGCTCGCAGCGGCGCGGCTCCCGTTCGTGGAGGGCGGGTCGGCGGTCCCGCCGGGCTGGCTGGCGGCCCTGGCGCTCCTCCGCATCTTCCGGCTGCTTCGCCTCCTCAAGATCGCGCGCCATCGTGTGCTCTTGTTCCCGCGCGTCCTCCGCAAGGGCGCGCGCGAGGTGTTCTTCGCATCGGGCTTCGTGCTGCTCGCCGTGGTCTTCGCGAGCCCCGCGCTCGTCATGTTCGAGCGCGACACCAACCCCTCGCTCTCCACGTTTCCGCAGGCGTTCTGGTTCAGCGTCTACTCGGTGATCGCCACCGAGCCCATTCCCGGTCCGCCCCACTCGTTCGGCGGCCACGTCGTGGCGGTCTTCGTCATCTTGACGGGGCTGTTCACTTTCGCGACCGTCGTCGGAACGATCTCTGCTCTCGTCTCCGATCGCATGCGTTCCGGTGAGCTCATCATGGACTGGGAAGATCTCCGCGATCACCTCATCGTCTGCGGCTGGAACCGCAAGGCCGAGATCATCATCAAGGAGTTCGTCGCCGCATATCCCGACGACGACCGCGTGATCGTGGTGCTTGCCGAGCTCGAAGGCGGCATTCCCCAGCTCCGCGACGT
>JAYTOQ010000997.1:0-12604 GCA_043747665.1 Polyangiaceae bacterium
GTGAGTGTCGGACGATGCAGACGAACGCCGCCAGCACCGCTACGCACCGGGACAGCGAGCGCGAAGGTGACCGCTACGAGCTCCTTGGCGAGCTCGCGACGGGCGGCATGGCGACGGTGTACCTGGGCCGCATGCGCCGCCCGATGGGCTTCAACCGCCTCGTCGCAATCAAGTGCATGCATCCGCAGTACGCGAAGGACCCTTCGTTCGCGTCGATGTTCGTCGACGAGGCGCGCCTCACCGCTCGCCTCCGTCACCCCAACATCGTGCCCACGCTCGACATCGTCTCGGACGCCGGCCAGCTCCTCATCGTGATGGAGTTCGTCGAGGGCGAGTCGCTCGCCGGCCTCCTCAAGCTTGTGCGCGACGCCGGCGACCGCGTCCCCGTGGCCGTCGCCTGCGCCATCATCCACGACCTCCTCCTCGGTCTCCACGAGGCGCACGAGTCGACGGACGACGACGGCTCGGCACTCGCCATCATCCACCGCGACGTCTCTCCCCAGAACGTCATGGTCGGCCTCGACGGCCTCGCGCGTGTCCTCGACTTCGGCGTCGCCAAGGCGCGCCGCCGCGTGCACCACAGCAACGAAGGCGAGATCAAGGGCAAGATCCCGTACATGCCGCCGGAGCAGCTCTTCGGCGAAGGCGTCGATCGCCGCGTCGACGTCTACGCCGCCGGCGTTCTCCTCTGGGAGTCGCTCGTCGGCCAGCGCCTGTTCGAGGGCTCGAACGAGGAGGCCCTCGTCCGTCGCATCGACGCCGGCGACGTGCCCGCGCCGAGCACCAAGGTCGCCGGCATCTCCCCCGAGCTCGACGCCATCGTGATGCGTGCAATCTGCAAGGACGCGGACGGTCGCTTCCCGACCGCGCTCGCGATGGCCGAGGCGATCTCCGGCCTCGTCGCGCTCCCGCCGCGCACCGAGATCTCCTCGTGGATCAAGCGCTTCGCAGCGCCGCGCGCCGTCCCCGCCAATGCCATCGGCTGCTCGCGCGACCTCACCGAGGGCATGAACCCCGACGCCATCGTCGCCGTGCTCGAGCACCGCGCCACCATCGCCTCGCGTCCGAGCTTCGCGCCCGTCTCGATCGGCCGCGCGCCCGCGCCTGCCGCCGTCATCCCCGGTACTTCGCGCCTCACGATGGTGCTCGGCATCGCCGCCTTCGCACTCGCCGGCGTCCTCGTCGGCCGCACGATGCGCGCCGACGTCGCTCACGCGGACACCGCGCACCACGCGGCGGCAGCCGTCACAGCCGCCGAGGCCGCGACGGCCGCAACGCTGACCAACGCTGCGCTGGCGCCCGTCGCCGAGCCCGTGGCCGTCGCGGCGCCGGTGGTGAAGGCCGTTGCGACGAAGTCGGGTCGCGGGGCCGCGAAGTCTGCCGCGAAGAGCGCACCCGCAGCAGCCGTCGCGCAAGTCGCTGCGCCGGCGGCCGACGTCGCGCCGGTTGCCCCGCCCGCCGCTGCACCGGCGACGAAGCCCGCGTCGTGTCGCCTCCCCTACGTCGTCGATGCCGAGGGGCACCGCCACTACAAGGTCGAATGTCTCTGATCGTGCGCTCCACGGCCGCCGCGCTGCTCGGCGCGCTCGTCCTCGTGTCGGCGGCCGCCGGCGCAGAGGAGGCCGCCGCGGCGGTGGCGACGGGAGCCGCGCCGTCCGCGGAGCTCGGGTCGGCGCCCAAGGCCGAGTGCGTCGGTCATCTCGACCAGGCTCAGTCGTTGCAGACTGCACGCAAGCTGCGTGAGGCCCGCGCGAGCTACGTCTCTTGCTCCGCCGTCACTTGCCCCGAGCTCGTTCGCGAGGACTGCTCGAGGTCCCTCGTCGAGCTCGACGCCGCGATGCCCAGCGTGGTGTTCTCGGCGCGCGTCGACGGCCACGATGTCACCGACGCGCGCGTCCTGCTCGACGGCGAAGCGATCGCTTCCGCGCTCGACGGTCATGCCGTCACGCTCGATCCCGGCGCCCACGTCGTTCGCTTCGAGCGCGCCGGCGGCGGCGTCTCCGAGGTCCGCATCGTCGCCCGCGAGGGCGAGAAGAACCGCGCCGTCGGTGCTGCGTTCGTCAGCAGCACGCCGGCCGAGAAGCCGAAGCTCGAGTCCGGCCGCTCCTTCCCGATCCTCCCCGTCTTCCTCGGCGGCACCGGTCTCCTCGCGCTCGGGGGCTCGTTCTACGTGCGCCTGAATGCCGACTCGCAGGCCGGCCACCTCCGCAGCTCCTGCGCTCCCTCGTGTGATCAAGCTTCGCGTGACGCACTCAGCGACAAGCTCGTTGTCGCGAACGTCGCGCTCGGCGTCGGTGTCGGGTTCATCGCCCTCGCCGCCGCCACCTGGCTCTTCGACCCCCGTCATTGAAAGAGGCTCGCATCATGGACCGCTCGTCGCACATCGTCTCGCGCCCCGGTGACATCGCAACGCTTCGTCGTGAGCGCTTCACGCGTCCCAAGCCGGCCACCGGCGCCGCGGGGTCGACGTTCGTTCTCGCCGTCGTCGAAGGACCCGACACGGGCCTCGTCATCACGCTCGACGCGAGCGGCCCGCGCGCGCTCCTCGGCCAGAGCCCGGTGTGCTCGCTGCGCCTGACCGACCCCGAGGTCTCGCGCCGCCATGCTTCCCTCGCGGTCACCGCGACGCACCTCCAGATCATCGAGCTCGGCTCGACCAACGGCACCACCGTCAACGGCGTCGCGGTCAAGGAAGCCAGCCTGCACGGCGGCGAAGCGATCCGCGTCGGCCGCACCGTCATCAAGGTCCAGCGCGAGGCCCCGCGGTTCGTCGAGCTCGCGCAAGCAGCGTCGTTCGGTCGCGTGATCGGCGGGAGCTCGGCGATGAAGAAGCTCTATCCCGTGCTCGCGAGCCTCGCGGCCAGCGACCAGCCGGTCCTCCTCGAGGGCGAGGCCGGCACCGGCAAGGAGCTCGTCGCCGAGGAGCTCCACCTCGCGAGCCGTCGCAAGGATGCGCCCTTCATGACCCTCGATGCGAGCGCGCTCCCGACGCAGGAGCTCGACGCGCGCCTCTTCGGCAGCGCGACGGAGATCGGCCTCGTCGAGCAGGCGAAGGGCGGCGTTCTCTTCATCAACGAGATCGGCAACCTCCCCCGCGACGTGCAGGCCAAGGTCCGTGAGGTGATCGGCGCCGGCAGCGACATCCGCATCATCGCCGGCACCCGCCGCGACCTCGATCGTGACGTGGCGAGCGGTCGCTTCGCCGACGATCTCTTCTTCCTCCTCGCCGGTGGTCGTGTCGAGCTCCCGCCCGTTCGCGAGCGCGACGGCGACGTGGCTCTCCTCGCCAAGCTGTTCTGGAACGAGCTCGCCGAGAGCGAAGCCGACGCAGCGCTCCCCGAGGACTTCCTCCCGCGCTTCGAGCACTACCCCTGGCCCGGCAACGTCCGCGAGCTCAAGGCCGCAGTCGTCGCACGGAAGACGCTCGGCGAGCTCGGTCAGGCGTATCGCTCCGAAGAGGCGAAGGACAACGGCCTCGATTTCCTCTCCGCCGTCATCGAGGACGACCTCCCGTTCCCCAGCGCGCGCGAGCGCGTCGTGAAGGAGTTCGAGCGTCGCTACGTGGAGCGCGTCCTCGCTCGCCACGGCGGCAGCGTCACCAAGGCAGCGCGCGCGAGCGGCGTCGCTCACCGTTACTTCCAGCTCATTCGGGCGAGGCTCAAGTGAAGCAAATCCTCCTCGTCGCGGCGCTCGCGCTCAGCGCGTGCGCTGCACCCTCGTCGTACGAGGGGCTGGCGGGGGGGACGAAGGAAGACGCCGCAGTTTCAGCACCGCGTCCCGTCTCTCCCATCTCGGTTTCGCTCGTCGCGTCGAGCCGTCCTCGCCTGCGCTGGGACCTCGGCAACGGTACGGCCGCGGCCCCGCTCACGGGCGCGATCGTCGAGATGTCGCGCACGCGTGACTTCGCGAAGGACGTGAAGCGCTTCGAGGCCAAAGGCAGCGAGCTCGTGGTCCCCGAGGACCTCGCGCTCGGCGTGTGGTTCTGGCGCCTCAAGGGCAATGCGAACGGGTCGGTCGGCACCGCGCCGAGCGTGGTCTGGGAGATGGTGGTGCGCGGACCCGCGGCGCACGGCGCATCGGATTCGCCGACGCGTTCGCTCGTGGACATGAACGCGGACGGCATCCCCGATCTCTACATCGCGGGCACCGCCGACATGAGCGATCCGACGTTGCCTCCGTCTGCCGGCCCGAGCGTCCTCGCGCCGCCCAACGCCGCGAAGCCCACCGCGCCGATGATCGAGCTCTACGCGGGTGACAAGGACGGGGGCTTCGCAATGGTCGATGCCGTCGCGTTCGACGCCGAGGCGTACGAGGGTCCGGTCACGGTCGGCGGCGGCGTCGACTTCGACGGCGACGGCATCACCGACGTCATTCGCGGCGGCTTCACCAGCGGAACGCAGGGCGGCGTGACGTACTTCGACGTCGACATGATCTTCGGGACCGCCAACGGCAAGACACCGTTCGATCTGAATCGCGGCGGACAGCTGTACTTTGCATCCAGCTCGACGGCGCTGCCCTCGGTCCACGAAGGCGGCGACGTCGATGGCGATGGCTACGGCGACGCCGTCGTCGGCTTGCCCGACGTGAGCTACGTGATGCTCGGCAGCGCGCCTTCGAGCGGTCAGTTCGGCTCGCAGCCCGCCACCATTCCGATGCTCCCCGATCGGCCCCTCGCAACCTCGCGCATTGCGATCGGCGCGTTCGACGCGAACGGCGACGGCCTCTCCGACGTCGCGTTCTCGTTCGACAGCACCTACACGCCTGGCGTTCGCGCGTTCGCGGCAGCAGGCAGCCGCATGCAGCGCGTCACCGAGCCGATGATGCTCGACGGCACCGGCGCCCGCAACGCCACCGCATTCGCGGCCGGCGACTACAACGGCGACGGTCTCGACGACCTTGCCATCGCCACGCCATTCAACGACACGACGCGCATCTGCATGTGGTTCGGCGATCGCGAGAAGCTCCTGACGAAGGGCCCGTGCGTGGTGGGCTCCGGCACGCAGGAATTCGGAAACAGCCTCACCGCGGCGGACCTCGAGGGCGACGGCATCGACGAGCTCCTCCTGACTGCGAAGAGCGACGGCGTCGACGACGTGCGCGTGGTCCGCGTCGACGGCAGCGGAGCTGCGACAGTCGCGCCGATCGGCGAGCCCGGTGTCGGCGTCCGCCTCACGACGATCTGGCCGGGCCGCCCGGGCAAGGCCCGCTGGGCCGCAGTCGCCGCGGACGGCAGCCGCGTCGCGGTGTTCGAGGGGTCGGAGCTTCGCACCTCCATCGCCCCCGGTCCGGGCATCATCCGGGGCTTCGGCCGCGGTCTTCGCTGAACGACCTGTTCCTGCGCGGCGCGTCTGGGGCGTAGGATGACGCCCTGAGCCAGGCCAGGCTGTCCTGTCGGGCGAGGAGGAGCGCGCGCGTGTTCGAGGACATCGACGACCAGAAGCCCGATCCGCAGCAGCAGCAGAAGGCGCTCGAGGTCACGCGCGACAGCAACGATCGCGCGCTCGTCTACGCGGTGTGGACCCGGAACGCCGGCGGAGGCATGCCCATCGATCAGGCCTGGGCCATTCTCCACGAGCGGTATCTGGAGGAAGCGCGCTTCCTCCTCCTCAACACGTACGAGGAGCTCGTCGCGACGCGCGGCCCCGACGCGTGGACGCCGAGCATTTTTCTCGCGAAGGTCCGCAAGGTGCTCGACACCGCGGGCGGCCGGCTCAATCCCGAGGTACGCGATCTCCTGGCCGTCGCCGATGACGATCTCCATCCGCTCTCGGAAGAGGATGCGAGCCGGCTCGAGCGCATTCGCGCGCGCGTCAGCAGTCGCTCCGGCGATCCCACGGCGGCGCGCAAGCGTCTGCAGCGACTCTCCTCCGACGTCGTGCGCGAGCTCCACGATCGAACGACCGGCGGCAAGGCCATCGGGCGCACCTCCGGCTCGGTGCCGGCCGCGGCAGTCGGCGCGGAGTGGAAGACCGCGCTCGCCGCCGCGATGCAGGCGCGCGGCGCGAAGACCACCTACTCGGCGACCGCGAAGGTCACCGCGGGCGACGTCGTCGAGCATCCCAAGTTCGGAGCCGGCGTCGTCCTCGGCGTCGAGCCCGGCCGCGCGCACGTGCTCTTCGAGAGCGGCCCGCGCAAGCTCGTCGCGGGCTGAATCACCGCGCCATTCAGTCGGTCTGTTCTTCGACGAGCAGGCCATCGAGGTGCGCGGTGTCGTTCCACGCGTGGAGGCGCAGCCGACCGCACGAATCGTGCTCGACGATGGTGAGCCCGCAGTTGCCGACGCCGGCGAGCGCGCGCATGCCCTCCGTGTTCACGCCGAGCAGCTTCGCGACGTAGCTCTTGATCGAGCCGCCGTGGGAGACGACGAGGATCGGATCGCGCGCATCCAGGACCACGATGCGCGCGACGGCCTTCTCGATGCGCGTGGCGAGCTCGGCGTACGTCTCGCCGCCGCCGCGCCGGAGGTCGACCCCCGCCGACCACGCCGCCCACTCCTCGGGATAGAGGTCGGCGATCTCCTCGTGGCTCTTGCCGCTCCAGCGCCCGACGTCGACCTCGCGGAGGTCCGGATCGACCGAATGCACGGCCTCGCAGGCGAGGCCGACGATGCGCGCCGTCTCCTCGGCGCGCTCGAGATCGCTCGCCACGATGGTGGTGATGCGCGCCTTCTTCATGCGCTCGGCCAGCCGCCTTGCCTGAGCTCGCCCGCGGGCGTTGAGGCCTTTGCCGGTCTGGCCCTGGAAGACGAGACGCGCGTTGTCGTCGGTCTCGCCGTGCCGCGCAAAGTAGAGGAGGGTCATGGGGGCTGATGGAGGCGGTGAACGGGGCAGTAACCCTGCGGAATCACTTTCGTTTGAGAAAGGCTTGCGAGATCGGCCAGGCGCGACTAGTTTTCGCTCCCCCTCCGCGATCGGGTCTTTTCGCCCGGCCGTACAGCGAACGAGAGCATGCCATGGCGCGCGTCACCGTCGAAGACTGTCTGGAACGTGAAGAGAACCGTTTCGCGCTGGTCATCCTTGCAGCCCGTCGCACGCGCCAGCTCATGAAGGGCGCGGCGCCCCTCGTCCACTCCAAGAACAAGGCTGCCGTCACGGCGCTCCGCGAGATCGCGACCGGCAAGGTCCATTTCGATCGCACGAGCAACGAGGTCGTCCAGGAGTGGATCGATCACGTCGCGCGTACCGGCATCACCTGAGCCGTTGATCGCGTAACGCGTCACGCAACCCGCGTGGCGCCGCCGCGCTAGCCCATGAAACGGGACCGCGAGCTCGAAGCCGGCGCAACTGCGCACTTCGAGGACCCGGCGTATTACGCGCAGAGCTACGCCACGCGTAAGGACGACGTCGGTTACTACGGGCGCGTCGCGAAGAAGCACGACCGCGTCCTCGAGTACGGCATCGGCAACGGCCGCATCGCCATCCCAATGGCGCGCGCCGGCGCCACCGTCGTGGGCATCGATCAGTCGCGCGCCATGCTCGCGGATCTGCGCGAGCGCCTCTCGCGGCAACCGAAGGAGCTCCGCGCACGCATCACGACGCGCGTCGGCGACATGCGTCGGGTACGGCTGAAGAAGCGCTTCCCGCTCGTCATCTGCCCCTTCAACACCGTCCTGCACCTCTACACGCGCCAGGACATCGAGCAGTGGCTCGACCGCGTTCGCGAGCACCTCGAGCCGCGCGGAGAGCTGGTGCTCGACATCTCGATGCCCATCATCGAGGACCTCGCCGACGAGCCGGGCACCTCCTATTCGATGCGGCCCTTCGTGCATCCCACCGCGGGGCTGGTCGGCTACCGCGAGACCTTCGACTATGATCGCGTGCGCCAGATCCTGTTCGTGGGCATGTGCTTCGAGCCCAAGGCCCCCGGCGCGGCGCCGTTCATGGTGCCGCTCGCGCATCGGCAGTACTTCCCGCGCGAGTTCGAGACGCTGCTCCACTACAACGGCTTCGAAGCGACCGCCGTTCACGGAGACTTCCAGGGCGGCTCGCTCACCCAGTCGTCCGACACCATGATCTGGCACGCGAAGAAGAGGCGACAGTGACGGTCGCCGCCGGCCTCGAGAGCGTTCGCGAGCGCATCCGTCGTGCGGCGACGGCGGTGGGTCGGGATCCCGCGGAGGTGCGCCTCGTGGCGGTGTCGAAGACCAAGCCCGCGTCGGCGATCCGCGAGGCCTACGCCGCGGGCCAGCGTGACTTTGGCGAGAACTACGCGCAGGAGCTCGAGGAGAAGGCCGCAGAGCTCATGGAGCTCGTCGATCTGCGCTGGCACTTCATCGGCCACCTCCAGAGCAACAAGGCGCGCGTGGTGGCGCGCGTCGCGCACCTCGTGCACACCGTCGATGGCCCGTCGCTGACACGCGAGCTCGGCAAGCGCTTCGCAGCAGCGAGCGAGAGCCGTGGCGAGAGCGGCGCCCGATTGCCGGTACTGGTGGAGGTCAACGTCGGCGGGGAGGCGCAGAAGCACGGCGCATCACCCGCGGACCTCGGCGAGGTGCTAGCGGCCGTCGACCGCGAGCCCGCGCTCCTCTTGCGCGGCCTGATGACGATCCCGCCAAGCGATCTCGAGGCAGCGCGACGCGCGTTCGAGGCCCTCGCGTCCCTCCGAAACGCGCATGGCGGCGCGGCGCGTCTCGCAGAGCTCTCGATGGGCATGAGCGACGACCTCGAGATCGCGGTGGCATGTGGCGCCACGTTGGTACGCGTGGGCAGCGCGATCTTCGGCGCGCGGTAGCTACTGGCGCTTGCGCCAGCGAGCGAAGGTGTCCTTCAGGCGCGTGAGCGTGCTGGTGCGGAGGCGGCCGGCGCGGATGCGCGCGGCCAGCGCGCGGTTCGCTTCGTCGGTGGCGTCGAGCGCGAGCGAGCGGTCGATGGCGTCGAGCGCCTCGTCACGCTTGCCTGAGGCAAGGAGCGCGGTCGCGAGGACCGCGAGCGTGCGCGCCGTGTCGCCATCGAGCTCGCAAGCACGGTGCGCGTGGTCGAGCGCGGACTCAGGATCCTCGAGCGCGACATGCGCCGCGACGACCTCCATGTGAGCCGCGGTGCAGCCCGGCGAGACGCGAATGGCGTCGCCGAATGCGTCGCGTGCCGCGCGCCATCGCTCGAGGCGACGCTCCGCGATGCCCACCGCGAAGTACGCGGCCCACGCAGAGTGCGCGACGGCGAGCTTGCGGGCGCGGGACGCGATGGTGTCGAGGTCCTCGGTCGGCGCCTGGTAGGCGGCCCGTAGCACCGCGTCGATCTCGAGGGAGGCCTGGGGATCCTCGAGGGCAAACCGCGCGCGCTGCGCCTCGGCCGCGAGCGACGACGCGGGAGCGAGCTCCTCGACATGACCGAGCCGGCGCACGGCGGCCATCTTGTCGCCGGTCTGCGCGAGCGCGCGGGCCAGCACCAGCGTCGCCCACGCGTCGTTCGGGACGCGCTCGACCAGCGCGTGCGCGAGCTTGCCGACGCGCGCCGCGCGCGCGATGCCTTCGGGCTCCGTCGCGAGCGACAGCTGGATGGCGCGCTTCAGGACATCGGGATGCGCAGGACTGCGGACGAGCGCATCGTCGACGAGGCGCGCTGCGGCAACGGCATCGCGACGCTCCATCACGAGCGAGGCGAGGTTGGTGAAGGCCGGCGGATACAGCGGTCGCTGCGGGTCTTGCTCGAGGACCATGCGCCATGCGCGCTCGGCTTCGTCGTGATTTCCACGCTCGGCGAGCACGATGCCGCGCTCGGTGTTGAGAAGCGGGTCGTCGGTGCCGCGGAGGAGTCCGTCCTCGATCGCGAGCAGGGCGCCCGGTAGATCGCCGCGCGCCCGACGCGCCTCGGAAAGCAGCGCATAGAGACGCGGACGTTCGGAATCGATGGCGAGCGCCTCGAGCACCCTCCGCTCGGCGTCCTCGCCCTTGCCGACGCGGAGCGTGAGCGCGGCGATGGCCTCCAGGAGATCGGCGTTGGCCGGCGCATCCGTCGTCGCGCGCAGGAGCGCGCGCAGCGCGGCGTCGGCGAGCTTCCGATCGGCGGGCATGACGGTGGCCACGTCGAGCGCGAGCGAGGCCAAGCGGCTCGCGGGAAAACGCGCGTCCGGCGCGTCTCCGATGGCGCGCCCGAGATGCACCATCGCAGCGAGACGATCGTGCGGACCGCCGCGCAGCGGGTCATGGAGCGCGCAACGCTCGGCGCGAAGGACGCTCTCGAGCGCCTCCCAGGACAAATCGCCGATGTCGCGCACGGTACCGAGCTGCGAGGTCGACGTGTCGAGCTGCGCCCACAGCTCGTCGAGCGCGGCGAGGAGGGCGCGGCCCGCATTTTCCCCGTCGACCTGGGCCTCTACCTTGGCGCGCGTACGGCCGTCTTTGGCCTCGAAGACGAGGAGCTGGATGAGACCGCGGCCGTCGGTCGGCGGCTCGAATGCGCCTGTCACGACGAAGCTGACGCCGCTCGGCTCCATGCTCGACCCGGTCAGATCCTTCCAGGCGCGCGGCGGTACGAACGCCTCGACCGGGCCCGCCTCCGTGCGCGTGTCGATCGATTCGCCGTCGTCCTCGTCGCGATCATCGTCGCCGTCGCCGTCGCCGTCGCCGTCGTCACGAGCACGCGGCTGGCGCGAGCCGCGCGCGCGCGCGGCGGCCGTAGGCCGGCTCGAGAGGAGCTGCGCGAGCGCGACGCTCTCGCCGTCGATCTGCGCGAAGCTATGCACGAGAGCAGCAAGTCCGAGTCCCAATCCACGTCCGTCGTCAGGGACGCCGAAGGGAATGACAACGGCGCGCGGGCTCGGCATCACTCAAACTCATGCCGTGAGCCGGCTCGGATCACAAGCTGTGCGATCGATCGATCGACGCAACTCGACTTTCCGTCGCTTTCACTTGCTTCGAATCAACGACTGCCTTGACGGGGATTGAAATTGAGTCGCGCGATCACGAAGCCGGTTCCATTCGGCGGCGCTGCGAAGCGAAGCTTCTCCAATTCGTGAGCCGCGCACGCCAGGATCGACTGCTCGCCGCTCCACGGATCGACGTGCGCCTTCAGGACCTGGCCGTCGGCGCCGAGCGTCATCGTGAATGTGCCCGTCGCCTGAACGGGCCGCAGATCGCGACGCGCTTGCTGCTCGCACGCGTGCAGCCCAGGACGTGCGCTCTCCATCACGACGTATGCGCGCGCCGTGTACGACTCGTTGGTCGTCCCGGAAGAGCGACGCACGCCGTCACGTGACGTGAACGCGGCCGGGATCATCACGGTGTCCGAACCCGAGGCCGGCGGCGGGAAGCGGAGCCGCGCGGCGGCGGCCTTCATGCACGCGATCGACTCGACGGCGATCTCGCACGCGGCGTACTCCTCGACCTTCGCGACGTGACCGTCGCCTCCCACGCGCAAGACGATAGCGACACGGCCCTCCTGCGCCGGATCGCGGACGAGGCCACGGCGGTAACATGCGCGGAACTCGCGATGCGTCGCCTCGATCGCCTGCTCGGTGGGCGTGCGGTCCTGCGTGCGCGTGATGAACGCCTCGTCGACGGCCTGCGGCGCGCCCGCGTCGGCCACGGGCGGCGGTGACCACGCGGCGGGCTGCGGAAACCAAGGCTGCCCGAGCTCGCCGGGCGGCGGACAGATCGCGAAGCGATCGACCCCTACGGCGCGGATCTCGAGCTCGGAGATCTCGGCGACGGGCGTGCGCGTCTTCGATGGATCGATCGGCACCATCCCGGACGAATCGCCGCCGCAGCTCGGCAGCGCGGCGCAGAGCGTCGTCGTCGTCGCGAGCGAGACGAGGGTGAGAGCCCAAGCATTCATGGTGGATCGCGGCATGGCAGGCGCGCGAAGGATACACGCGTCTGCTACCGTCGCCACGTGGCACGCTCCCGTGGCAGCAAGGGCGGCTTCGATCCGGGCCAGCCGAGCACGCTCTTCGCAGCCGCTGCACGACGCGAGGCGGTGAGCACCGGCGCCGTTCCTCTTGCCGAGCGCATGCGTCCGGCGCGCATCGAGGACTACCTCGGCCAGGCGCATATCGTCGGACCGGGCAAGCTGCTCGCGAACGCCATCGACAAGGACCGCGTCCCCTCGATGATCCTGTGGGGACCGCCGGGCGTCGGCAAGACCACGCTCGGCAAGGTCATCGCCGCGCGCACGCGATCGGTGTTCGTCGCGTTCTCGGCGGTGCTCGGGAGCATCCAGGAGCTGCGCGACATCGTCGCCGCCGCGAAGGAGCGGCTCGACTATCGCGGGGAGCGCACCATCGTCTTCGTCGACGAAATTCATCGCTTCAACAAGTCGCAGCAGGACGCGTTCCTCCCCCACGTCGAGGCCGGCACCATCACGCTGATCGGCGCGACCACCGAGAACCCGTCGTTCGCGGTCAACGCCGCGCTGCTCTCGCGGTGCAAGGTGTTTCGTCTCGAGGCGCTCGGCGAGGACGCGCTCGTGGCGATCCTGGAGCGCGCGCTCGGCGACCGCGAGCAAGGTCTCGGCGGCGGAGACATCAGCGCAGACCCCGAAGCGATCCGCACCATCGCCAGGCTCGCGCGTGGAGACGCGAGACGCGCGCTCTCGTTGCTCGAGGCGGCCGCGGAGCATGCGCGCTCGCGCGGAGAGACGTCGATCACCACCGAGACGCTCGCGGC
>JAYTOQ010000998.1:0-5088 GCA_043747665.1 Polyangiaceae bacterium
CGGCGCGTCCTTCCGCGCGTGCTCGTGCGGGTCGACGCTCTCGTGCAGGATGCGCGCGAAGACGCGGGCACCATCCATGGTCGCGAAGAGTCCGCCGTACTCGGCCGCCTCCTCGCGGCTCAACATGTCATCACGGAGATAGTGCACGTTCTTGGCGACGAAGGTCTCCGGCCAGCGGTGGCACACCCGCGCCACCAGCTCCGCGAGCGCGCTGCCGAGCAGCGGCGCGCCGAGGAACGCGTTCAGCGCTCGCGTTCGCGCCGCAGGGTATCCCGGCGCGTGCATGAGCACGAAGCGCCGCGCGACCTGGCGGCCCTGCGCTGACGCGTCGAGCAGCGCCCGCACCGAACAAAGACCGCCCAGCGAGTTGCCGACGAGGTAGACGGGCTCCGCCGTGACTGCGCGCACGTACGCCGCCAGGAAGCGCGCGACGTTGGCGACGGGATAGACGAGATCGATCGGCTTGTCCGTGGCGCCGGCGCCGACGAGGTCCGGCATCAGCACACGGTAGTGCTCCGCAAGCGGCTCCATCACGAAGCGCCACGAGTACGACGACGTCATCAGCCCGTGAACCAGCTCGAGCGGAGGTCGCTTCCCGAGCGCCTTGTGCCGAACCTTCACGCGTCGCGCATGGCCCTCGGCGTCGTCGAATGCGACCTCGACGTTGGTGTCGGGCACCTCGTAGTAAGGATGAGGCCACGGCCTTTTCGCGGGAAGCATCGAGCACCATCTTGGCGCACCTTCGCGCCTCAGGGAGCGGCAAATCGCATCGAGCCGTGTCACGCCTGGTCGTGGTATCGATCGAGCCGTCATGAACGGCGGTCCCCGAGGCATGCACACCGAGGTCTGGATGGCGGTCGCTCGCCATACGCCGCTCGGCATCCTGTGCGACCTCGATGGCACGCTCGTTCCGTTCGCGAGCTCACCGGAAGAGGCGCGGCCCGATGCCGACGCCGTCGCGCTCGTCACCGAGCTCGCGTCGCTACCCGGGGTCACGGTCGCGATCGTCAGCGGGCGACCGAAGGACTGGCTGGAGAGCTTCTTCCCCGGCGATCAGGTGTTCCTGGTCGCCGAGCACGGCGCGTATCGGCGCGGCTCAGGAGCGTGGGAGAACGTCGCCGATCTCGATCCTGCGCCGCTCGCGGCCCTCGCCGTGGAGCTCGATGCGCTGGTCGCACGGCACGGCGGCGCACTGCTCGAGCGGAAGAACACCACCGTCGCGCTCCACTACCGCAACGTCCGACGCGGTCGCCGCGGTGAGCTCCTCATCGAGGCGTTCGGCATCATCGATCGCTTCGTCGCGCGTCACCCGGCGTACGAGCGCCTCGAGGGCGTGCTCGTCGCGGAGGTCCGCCCCGCGTCGGTGAAGAAGTCGTCCGCCGTTCCGTGGATGCGCGAGAAGGCCGGCTCCGGCGCGCGCCTCGTGTGCATCGGCGACGACGTGACCGACGAGCACATGTTCCAGGTGTGCGAGCCGCACGACGAGTCGATCGTGGTGCGCACCGCCGAGCCGCGCCGTACCGCCGCGCGCTGGGAGCTCACCAACTCCGACGAGGTCCGCGCGGTCCTCCGCTACTTCCACGGCGTGCGGACTGGCCAGACACCCCCGCCCATCGTGCTCCCGCGAGAGACGGCGCGCGCGCAGCCGCCCTCGAGCGCGCAGGATCGCGGTCTGCTCGTCGTCTCCAATCGCCTCCCCGACTTCCGTCATGTCGAGGGCGACGAGACGGGCGATCGAAAGAAGAACGTGGGCGGCCTCGTCTCCGCGCTCGAGCCGGCGCTCCGTGCGCGCGGAGGCATGTGGCTCGGCTGGAGCGGCAAGACCGTACCGGACAGCGAGGCGATCGAGAGCGGCATCATCGAAAGCGGCACCGCGCAGTTCGCTTGGGTCGACTACAAGGAGTCCTGGTACCGCGAGTACTACTCCGCCTTCTGCAACGGGACGCTGTGGCCGCTCTTCCACTCGTTCCCTTCGCGCGTGATGTTCTCGGACGCGTCGTGGGCTTCGTATCAGGAGGTGCACGAGCACCTCGCCGACTACGCGGCGCGCCTGGTCGGACGGCGCGCGATGCTCTGGGCGCACGACTATCACCTGCTGCTCTTCGCCAAGGCGATGCGTCAGCGCGGGCACACCGGGCCGATGGGGCACTTCCTCCACATCCCCTTCCCGTCGCTCGACATGTTCTCGATGATCCCCTGGGGGAGCCAGATCCTCGACGCACTCCTCGACTTCGATCTCCTCGGGTTCCACACGCCGCAGCACGTCGCGAACTTCCTCGCGTGCGCTTCGGCGATGCTCCCCGCCAAGGTGGCCGACGACGTGGTCCAGCACCGCGGGCGCTCCACGCACGTCGCCGCGATGCCGATCGGCATCATCCCCGACTCGTTCCAGGAGACGCCGGAGCAGGCAGTGGTCGAGGAGATCGACGGGCTCATGCGCGCGCTCGGCAACTCGAAGCTAGTGCTCGGCGTAGATCGTCTCGACTACACGAAGGGCATCCCGGAGCGCCTCATCGCCTTCGGAAAGCTGCTCGAGAGCTTCCCCGAGTGGCGCGGCAAGGTCTCGCTCGTGCAGGTCTCGGTGCCCTCACGCGCCGACGTCCCGCTCTATGCGGAGCAGCGCGCGTCGATCGAGACCATCGTGGGGCGCATCAACGGCGAGTACGGCGAGGCGGCGTGGGTGCCCATCCGTTATCTCTATCGCTCGTATGCGAAGGGCCAGCTCGCGCAGCTCTATCGCGCGGCGAGCGTCGGCTACGTCACTCCGCTCCGCGACGGCATGAACCTCGTCGCGAAGGAGTACGTCGCCGCGCAGGACAGCGAGAACCCCGGCGTGCTGCTGCTCTCGCAGTTCGCAGGCGCGGCGGTGGAGATGCGCGACGCGGTGCTCACGAACCCGTATCACGCCGAAGGAATGGCGCGCGATCTCGACCGCTCCCTCCGCATGGAGCTCGAAGAGCGGCGGGCGCGTCACACGAAGCTCCTCGCGTCGGTGCAGCGCTCGAATGCCGTCACGTGGGCCGAGGGATTCCTCGACGCGCTCAGCGCCTGCCGCTGACGCATCATCCCGCTGACGCATCCCGCTGACGTATCCCGCTGACGTATGATGGCGCTCGATGCGCGACGTCCACACGATGGTCTCCGGTCTGGTCGTCCTGGCAGCGATGGCGGGGCTCGCGGCGTGCGGCGGCGGATGGGGCTCCGGCACGAAGTGGGTCGAGCAGCCGCTGACAGACGACGATCACTCGACTTCGGTCGGGCCCGCGCCCGAAGGCGCCGGCGTACCCGGCCCCGCCGGAGCGCGTCCCGGCGCGCGCACCCTCGGACCGCGCGCACGCGGCGCGGGCGGCGCGGACGAGCGTGATCGCTCGGGCGGAGGCGGACGTCCGCTCGGCACGTTCCGGAACACGTACTACGACTTCCCGCGCGAGGCCGACGCGCCGAACGGCGGCGCCGCCGTGTCGCTCATGAGCGCGACGTGCCAGCCCATCGCCCAGGTGCCGCGCACGTTCTTCGAAGCGGTGTGCGTGCAGGGGTCCGGCTCGCTCAAGCGCGGCGGCACCGTCAGCTTCTCGCGACGCGACTGCCCGTGCGCCGACGTGTGTCCGCGCACCGGCCAGAAGATCTGCTTCGACGCGCTCGATCCTGCTGCTTTTCCCTGGGGTCGTGGCGCCGCTGGCACGCCGATCATGCCGATGAGGACCCTCGCCGCCGACACCGGCGTGCTCCCCATGGGCACCGTCGTGTACATCCCCGAGCTCGACGGCGCGCCGAAGAACGACGCGGGCGACGTCATCGACGGCTGCTTCGTCGTCGAGGACCGCGGCCTTCGCGTGCAGGGTGAGCACGTCGACATCTTCACGGGGTTTGCCGCAAACACCGCGCTCATGAACGAGCGAGTCCCGAGCAATCAAGGCGTGACGGTGGTCGTCTCCGCGCCCCGATGCGCACACCTCTCTCGGCGCTGAGCGTGCTCTCGGTCGCACGACGTCTGGCGCCGTGCCACACTGAGGGTCGTGGATGAACTGCCGACGCCTCCGACGCCCTATCGCGACGGACGCGACGGACGCGACGGACGCGACGGCAAGGCGCTCGCGGACATCATTCCGCCCGACCGCCGTCGCGAGAGGGCGATCGCGCTCGTCGGCACGAGCATGGTGGTGGGCGTCGCGCTCTGGCTGCTCGGTGGCTGGGCGTATGCAGCGCTCATGGGCAGCGCTGACGGCTCGATCCAGGTGGCCGTCCAGACGCCCGGGTACGTCGCGGGACTGATGCCGCGCGCGACGCTGAGGGGCCCCGGGGGCGTCTTCGTGATGCCTCCGCCGCGGCGCTCCGTGGTCAACGTCTGGCTGCAGGGATGCAGCGATTGCATGCCGGCGTTCGACGCGATGGCGCAGCTCGAGAGCGAAGGCGGCCTGCACGTCGAGGGCCCGGTCATCAACGTGGCCTATGGCGAGGCGGACCAGGCGTGGGCACGTCGTTACGGCGTCGCGACCAACCTCGTCTTCGATCCGGCCGGCGCGGGCGTGGTGAAGCCGCTCGGCATCGGCACATTCACCACGCTCGTGGTCGACCCGGACGGCACGATCATCCACCGTGATCGGCCGGACCGTCCGGGCTATGCCGCGCGCGTTCGATCGGCGATGCACCCCAGCGGCGCAAGCGGTCTCGACTCGGAGGCGGTGCAGCGCGTGGTCGCGACGAATCGCGCGGCCATCAAGCGGGCGTGCTGGGAGCGCGCCGAGCTTGGAAGGATGCCGACGCACGTCGGCGTCACCGTCACGCTGACGATCGGCACCGACGGTAGCGTCACGCAGAGCGCTTCCGAGGGCGATGATCCCGCCATTGCAAACTGCATCGAAATGCAGGCACGGAGGTGGAGCTTTCCCTCGCCGGCGACGGTCACCACCGTGAGCATCCCGTTCAAGTTCGTGCAGGAGTGACGCGCGCGAGCGCATCATGGGCCACGAACGAGGGGAGCCTCGCGAGGCCGGCACCGGCAATCGCCGCCTCGAGCAGGGCCGCACCGTCGTTCAGCATCATGCGGCCTGCCACCTCGATGCTCGTCGTCCGGCCGCCGTTGCCGCG
>JAYTOQ010000999.1:0-2022 GCA_043747665.1 Polyangiaceae bacterium
AAGGCGCGGAACATGTCCCTCGACGATCTGGCGCGCGCCTCCGGCGTCAGCCGCGCCGCGCTCTCCCAGGTCGAGACGGTGAAGACGAACCCCACCGTCGGCCTCCTGTGGAAGATCGCGGTGGGCCTGGGCGTGCCGTTTGCCGACCTCATCGGCGAGGTGAAGACCGGAACGAGCGTCCTTCGCCGGGGAGACGCGCAGGTGCTCCGCTCCCTCGACGGCAAGCTGGAGAGTCGGCCGCTGACGCCCGCGGGGGCGAATCCCCTCGTGGAGATCTACGAGCTGAGGCTCTCGGCACGGGCGACGCACGCGTCCGAGCCGCACGCCCTCGGCACGCACGAGTTCGTCGTGGTCCTGAGTGGCTCGTTGCGCCTGCACCTCGAGGGGGAGGTCTTCGATCTGATGGCCGGAGACAGCGTATCTTTCCTCGCCGACAAGCCCCACTCGTACGAGAACGCCGGCTCCTCCGAGGCGCGCTACCACAACGTCATCCTCTACGAGCGCTGAGCGGAGCCTTGATCGTAGCGTCGCGTCTAGTATAGTGGACGCATGTACGCGGTGACGAAGGAGTGGCCCGCCGCGGATCCGCGCGAGTCATGCGATCCGCGCGAGCCCGCCTCGACTCTGCCCGCGGTCGCGAGCGCCGCCGAATCCGCTGCGCGTGTCGCGAGCGTCGGGCGCGACCGCGCGCTCGATCCGCTTGCGATCGCCGCGCTGGAAGGCGTCTCCCTGTCGCTCGGCGATCCGGCCGTGTCGATCCTCGAGGACGTCTCGTTCTCCGTCGCGGCCGGAGAAGCCCTCTGCCTCGTGGGCCCGTCCGGTGGCGGAAAATCTACGATACTGAACCTGCTCGCGGGGCTCGTCGCTCCCACCTCCGGGCGCGTGCTCTGGGAAGGCAAGACCATCGACGGTCCTGCTCGCGACCGCGCCGTCGTCTTCCAGGACGCCGCGCTCTTCCCGTGGCTCACGCTCGAGCAGAACATCGCGTTTCCCCTCGAGCTCGCGGGCTACGCGAAGGACGAGCGACGCGAGCGCACCGAGGAGCTGCTGCGGCTCGTGCATCTCCTCAAGTTCCGCGGGTCCTTCGCCCACGAGCTCTCGGGCGGCATGCGACAGCGCGGGGCCATCGCACGTGCGCTCGCCACCAAGCCGCGCATGGTGCTCTTCGACGAGCCGTTCGCGGCCCTCGACGGCCAGATGCGCGAGCTCCTCCAGAACGAGGTCGAGCGGATCGTCCGCGCCACCGGCACCACCATGGTGTTCGTGACTCATCAGATTGACGAGGCCGTGCGTCTCGGCGATCGCGTGCTGCTGATCGGCGCGCGGCCCGGCAGAGTTCTCGGTGACGTGCCCATCGATCTCCTGCGTCCGCGACGGCGCGGTACCGGGGACGCGGGCGCCGTGCGGCTCGTGCAGACCATCGCTGCCGAGATCCGCGCCGAGGTCGAGAAGGTCGCGAGAGAGGAGGCGGACGGTGCGTGGGGCTCTTCGAACAGTCGTGACGGCAGCGATGCTCGTCGCCATCTGGGCGGCGGCATCTAGGCTCGCGGCGAGCCCGCTCTTGCCGGGCCCGCTCGACGTCGCTCGTTCTCTCGCGGCAGCTGCCGCGGCGGGGACGCTCGTCCGCGCGGTCGTCACGAGCGCGCTCCGGCTCCTCGTGGGCTACGCGATCGCCATCGTCACCGGCGTGCCTCTCGGGCTCATGCTCGCGCGCAGCGACGCGACCAAGCGCGCGCTCGGGCCGCTGCTGCTCGGTCTCTCCAGCGTTCCGTCGATCTGCTGGCTCCCGCTGGCGATCGTGTGGTTCGGGCTCTCGGAGGCGGCCATCCAGGTGGTCATCGTCCTCGGTGCGGCCCTGCCGATCACGCTCGCCACGGAGAGCGCCGTCCGCCAGCTTCCGCCGAGCATCGAGCGCGCCGCGCGCACCATGGGCGCCAAAGGCCCGACGCTGATCTTCCGCGTGCTCCTCCCCGCCGCGATGCCCGGCATCGTGACCGGCGCCAAGATGGGCTGGACCTTCGC
>JAYTOQ010001000.1:0-2428 GCA_043747665.1 Polyangiaceae bacterium
GAGCTCGAACCAGCCGTCCTTGCAGTCGTCGTTCACGGTCGGCCGATCGTACGCAGACGCGAGCGCGCCATGCCGCAAGTAGCCGATCCGCTTAGTGCCTTTGCCGCTCTCCGGCCACCACGGTGCATCGACGACCGAGGTCTGCGCTGTCGCCGCGAGCCTCGTGAGCACGCCGCGCCCCGCGTCGAGCGACGCGTCCTCGACCGCCGCCGACGCATCGACATCGGCCGCATCGGTCGCGCCGGCGGGCGACGCATCGACCGTCGCTCCAGGCGACGTTCGCGCGCACGCGACCACCGCGCACGAGGCACCTGCGCCAAGCGCGATGAGCGCGACGCACGCGAGATACGCGCGATACGCGCGATAAGGGTGGAGCGTGGCAGGGGAGGGCGGCAGCGTGGCGGGAACCTACCGCGGCGACCTTCCGCTTGCCAGTGCCGGCCCGTCGCGCGGGTGGCCGCCCGTCGCGCGAGCGAAGCGACGTCCCGTGATATCCTCGCCATCGATGCAGTCGATGACGACGTGGGCTTCTCGGCTCGTCTTCGTTGCGCCCCTGCTCGTCGCGACGACGGTGACGTCCCTGGCGTGCGGCGGATGCGGCGGAGGAGCGCCACCGGCAGCCAGCGCGACGCGGACGGGCGCGGGCGGCAGCGGCAGCGGCAGCGACACTCCCGCCGAGCGCTGCCTGGCCGTCGCGGGGGCGAAGCGTGCGCGCCGCCCCGACGAGCCCGCGAAGGTCACGGCGCAGCACGTGCTCGTGAAGTACGCCGGAGCGAAGAAGGCTGCGCCCACCGTCACGCGCACGCGCGAGCAAGCGTGCCTGCGTGCCGAAGAGGCGAGGGCCAAGCTCGAGCAAGGCTCGTCGTTCACGGACGTCGTGAACACGTACAGCGAGGAGCCGGGCGCCGCGACGCGAGGCGGCTCGCTGGGCCCGATCGAGCGCGCGCACGTGGTTCCGCCGTTCGCGGATGCAGCGTTCGAGCTGCGCGCAGGCGAGGTGAGCCACGTCGTCGAGACCGACTATGGCTTCCACATCATCCTTCGCACGGAGTGACGGGGAGCCGCCATGTCCACGAAGCGTCCGCGCACCATCCCGTCGCTCGCCGATGTCTCGAAGGACATCTCGGGTCCGCTGCCCGTCGGTCTGCTCGACGAGTGGGCCGCCGGCGACCGGAGCCAGGAGGCAGCACATGCGCTGCTCGCGCCGTTCCGACGCGAGGGCTTCGCGGTCTCGTCGGACACGGCGGGTCTGACGAAGATGACGCAGGAGCGCGATCTCCTGGAGGTGCTTTGGCTCGTCTCGGAGCCGAAGCAGATCATCCATGCCGTCGGCAAATCGATCGGCGGCGAGGCGATCGGTGTGTGGTCGGCCGACAACACGGAGATGTTCTATGCCGAGCCGCTCGGCGCAGATGCCGTCGTCGGCGCCATGGTCGAGGCTCAGGTGCGGATCGCCGAGCGAGCCTCGGTCAAGGTCGGCCTCTGCATCCACGCGGGCGTCTTCTACGAGATCGGCGGTGGCCTCTACGGGAGCGAGGCGCAGGTGGTGGAGCTCCTCGCCGAGACGTACGCGCGCGGCGCGGAGATCCTGGTGACGAAAGAGCTCGTCGAGCGGCTGCGCGCCCCCGCGGACTACGCGCTGCTCCGGCGGAGCGAGCTCGACGAGGTCCATGCGAGCGGTGTCTTCTCGCTGGCGTCTTCGCGCCGGCTACCGGCCCTGTTCGAGCCGCCGATGATCCATCCGCATGCGTTCCCGCCCGCGTTCTACGGGTTGCTTTGCGAGAGGAAGTGCACAGCCGGCGCGCCGAAGGTCGATACGGCGAGCTATGGAGCGCTGCAACGCGACTGTTTCGTGGTCTTCGTCGCACGCCATGCGACCGACGCATCGGAAGGCGACCTCAGGCTCCTCCTAGAGGGCCTCGTGCAGAACGAGCGGATAGCCACCATCGTCGAGGAGAGCGTCGTCGTACCCGACCATGTCGCGCAGATGGGCGGTGGAATCTCCATCCTCGTGTTCGACGACGGCGCGGAGGCGCTTGGATGCGCGCGTTCCCTCCGCGATCGCTTCGCGCGCGAGCGCGTGGACGTCACCATCGGCATCGACCGCGGACCAGTGCTGCTGTTCCTCGCGGGCCCCGCCTGCAGCGGCGGCATCGCGGGCGATCCGATCAACCTGTCCTCGAAGATCTCCGAGGACCTCGGCGAGGTCGGCCGCATCCGCATCACCGAGCGCGCGGCGACGGGTATCCAGGGACTCGAAGGTGCGAGCTCGTTCGTCGAGACGATCTCGCGCGTCGAGGTCCGCGGCGTGATCGTCTAGGAGCCGTCAATCGTTTAGGAGCCGTCAAGACGAGGAGCGGGGAGGGACGCCGGCGGCGGCGTCCTCGTCGCGCAAGCGGATTGGCCCGACGTGCTCGGGGACCATGCC
>JAYTOQ010001001.1:0-4539 GCA_043747665.1 Polyangiaceae bacterium
GCGCAGTTCAAGTACCCGGGCACCTGCCGCACGCGCACCGACGAGCCTGATCTGCCGTACGTCGTGCGCTTCATGACCGATCGCAGCGGCTCGGTCCGCTACGTCGACAAGGTCTTCGGCGAGGTCGTCACCCCCAACATCGAGCAGCAGGACTTCGTGCTCCTCCGCTCCGACGGGGTGCCCCTCTACAACTTTGGCGCCGTCGTGGACGACATGATGATGGAGGTCTCGCTGGTCGCGCGCGGCCGCGATCACATGATCAACACGCCGCCGCAGATCATGCTCTACGAGGCCTTCGGCGCGAAGCTCCCCGAGTTCGCTCACCTGCCGATGATGCTCGCGCCGAGCGGCGAGAAGCTCTCGAAGCGTCACGGCGCCGTGAGCGTCAGCGAGTACGAGACGACGGGCTACGCGCCCAACGCGGTGCTCAACTACCTCGCGCGCTTCGGGTGGTCCTTCGGGGACCAGGAGGTCTTCTCGAAGGAGGAGCTCATCCAGGCCTTCTCGTGGGAGTCGTGCGGGCGCGGCGACGGCAAGTTCGACGCGAAGAAGTTCCTCTCCATCGACCACGAGCACCTCAAGACCGAGCGCCTCGTGTCCTCGGACGAGTACGCGGCCCGTACGCTCCCGTTTTTGGAGAAGCGCGGCATCGCAGGCGTCGACGCCGCCTCCGTGAAGCGTGCAATCTACACAATTCGCGATCGCGCCACGACGTTCGTGCAAGCCGCCGAGATGCTCGACCCGTTCTTTCGCGAGCCGCCGGTGATGGACGAGAAGGCGGTCGAGAAGTTCCTCGTGAAGGACGCGACGCCGCGCCTCACCGGCTTCCGCGACGCGCTCGCGAAGGCGACCGAGTGGACCGAGCCGGCGCTCGAGGCGAGCGTCAACGCGTGGCTCGCCGAGAGCAGCCTCGAGATGAAGGTAGTGGGTCAGCCGGTGCGCGTCGCGCTGACGGGTCGCACGGCAAGCCCGAGCCTCTTCCAGGTGCTCGTCGTCCTCGGACGCGACGTGTCGATCGCGCGGCTCACGCGCGCCGCTGAGACTGCTCAGAACCGCTGACCCGTCGCTGACCCGCTGATCGAACGCGCCGTGCTCCTCACCTTCTCCGGCCTGTCGGCCTTGTCGGCCTTGCGTCCGTTCACGGCGCCGAGCGCACCGTCGAACGGGCTCACCGGCTTCGCCGCGTTCCTCGAGACGGCGAAGCCGCTGCTCCCGATCCCGATCCTGCTCGTCATCCTGCCGCTCTTGTGGCTGTTCTTCCGCGGCACGTGGCGCGAGATCGACGAGGAGGCGCTCCGCCATCGCGCGGAGATCCTCGCCAAGGGCAAGACCGATCCGCGGCCCATGGTCGGCCTCGTCATGTGCGCGCTGATCCTGGCGATGCAGGAGTACTACGGCGGCCGCGGCTACTTCGAGCAGGCCGTCTATCCGCTGATCGCGAAGCACTACGCGCCCAATCGCCTGCTCACGCTAGCGAAGTACGACGAGCTCTTCGGCTTCGCGTGGTGGGCCGGCACACGCATCGGCGGCTACGTGCTGCCCTTCTTCGTGTGGAAGCTCGCCTTCCGCAAGGATTCGCTCCGCGATCTCGGGCTACGCACGAAGGGCTTCTTCGATCACGTCTGGATCTACAGCCTCTTCCTGGCGGTGGTGCTCCCCGCGATGCTCATCGTGAGCGCGCAGCCGGACTTCGGCAGCTACTACCCGTTCTACAAGAACGCTCCGCGGAGCTGGTTCGACTTCCTCACGTGGGAGGCGATGTACTTCGCGCAGTTCTTCGCGCTCGAGATGTTCTTCCGCGGCTTCTGGCTGGGCGTCCTGCGAAAGAGCTTCGGCTCCGGCGCCATCTTCGCGATGGCCGTGCCCTACTGCATGATCCACTTCGGCAAGCCGTATCTCGAAGCGGTCGGGGCCATCGTCGCCGGCATCGCGCTCGGATCGCTCTCGATGAGGACGAAGAGCATCTATCAGGGCTTCCTCGTCCACATCACCGTCGCGGCGCTGATGGACTGGCTCTCCTTGAGACGGCGCCACTGCACGCCGCTCACGTGGTGGGCGCCGGAGACCTCGGTGTCGTGCATGGAGCAGGCGCCCGCGCGCGATGCGCTGGCGCTGCACATCGAGAGCGTTGCGATCGGCGTGTTCGCTTGCGTGCTGGCCATCGTGATAGTGCTCGTCGTGCGCGATCGCCGCAGAAAGGCTGCGCGGATCTGAACATGCAAACCGCACCCTCTCGATTCGCGAGCACCCTCGCCGCGAGCGCCGTCGCCGCGGTGCTCTACATCGTGGCGGCGCCGGCGTACGCGGACGAGCCCGACCCGGCGTCGAGCGCGGTCCGCCTGCCTGTCGCCGCCGCGCAGCGCCCCATCACACCTCCGAGCTTGGTCTTCAATCCGTCGCTCACCTTCGCCGTTCGCCATCAGGTCCCGCAGGGCAGCTTCATCGACCTCGACGTCGGCGCGTCGCTCGGCGTCACCGACAACGTCAGCGTTCGTGCGCTCGTGCTCCCGCTGCAGCTGTCGGCACCGATCGGCGCCGGCCGCCGCTTCCAATATGGCCAGACGCAGGGGATTCGCGGGCCCAGCATCGGCGCGACGTACCGCTTCGTGCGCGGGGTCATCGAGATCGGCGCGTCACTCGACCTCCGCATCTTCACCATCGAGAACCTCTCCGGCGGCGCGATCATCCCGTCCATCCCGGTGCGCCTGCACGCGAGCGACGTGGTGGCCATCGACTTCGAGCCGTCGGTCAACATCACGCGAGCCACGACCACGGTGAAGCAGCCCGTGTTCGCCGCCATTGGCTCGGCCGTCGTAGGCTCGATCCCCGAGACCGTTCCAGCCAACGCGGTCCGTGTGCAGCTGCCGACAAGTGTACTCTACAACATGTCGGAGCCCGTCCACGTCGGGGTCAACAGCGGGCTCACCATCTTCGACGTGAGCGACGCCAAGAACAGCACGGGTGTCCCCGCGGGCGTCTTCCTCGGCTACGCGGTCGCAGGGAGCTCGGGGCCGATCCTCGACGTCGATCCCTTCTTCGAGTTTCCGTATCTGCTGTTACCCGGACGAACGAAGGTGTGGAACGCGGAGCAGTACTTCGTCGGTGTCCGCGTCACGGGCCACCTCTACTGGTGAACACTGTATCGTTCGCAAATGAAAACCACGCTCTCGCTGCTCTCGATCGGCCTCGTCGTGCTGTGCGGCTGCTCGGGTGGATCGGGCGGCACGAGCGGCGGTGGCCTGACGGGTAACGGCAACGACGGGAGCGCGCAGCTGACGGCGACGCTCGGTGGTGCGACGTTCACCGTTCGCAGCGGGTTCGGGCGCATCGAGAAGGACGGATCCATCGACGTCATCCTGAGCAGCGCCGCCGGGGCCTGCGACGCGGTCACGCGGCAGCGGTTTCCGGCTGGCGAGACGTTGCTGCAGGCCTACCGCCTCGTCGGGAGCGCGCCCGGTCCCTTCACGACCGACGAGATCAAGTACGCGACCATCGCCGCCTCGTGTCCCAGCGGGCAGCCGGTCGAGGGCGCGCTCATCGCGAAGAAGGGTCGCGCAACGATGTCGAACGTCACGCTATCCTCGGTGACGTCAACGATCATCGAAGGGCAGCTGACCGCCACCTTCGACGACGGCTCCTCCGTGAAGGGCTCGTTCAGCGTGCCGATCTGCGCGGCTCCGGACTCGGAAAACGCGACGTGTCAGTGATGCGCCGCTGATCTGCGCGGCGCACTCTACCGGAATAGACGGAGCGGGGGCCACGTCATGCTGAGGGTAAGTTGCAAGGAAACTGCAGATCCGGCAGCATCCAGCAGGTGATGGTGACGTCCAGGCGCCGGCGGGGTCTCCTCGCGCTCGTAGCGAGCGTGGCGCTCTGCGTCGTCGTCCCGCTCACGGCGTCGCAGGCACACGCCGACATCTACCAGTGGACCGACGCCGACGGCGTGGTGCACTTCACCAACCGACCGACCTCGAATCCGACGGCCAAGGTCTACTTGAAGGCGGCGGCCGCTCCGGTGGGCGCCGTCGCAGGCAACGCCGTTCGTCCGGGCGTCACGCCGTATGCGCCGCAGGATCGAGACCCTTTGCGCTACACGCGCTTCGACGAGTACATCCGTCAAGCGTCGGCGCTCTACCAGATCCCCGAGCCGCTCGTTCGCGCCGTCATCAAGGTGGAGAGCGACTACGACCCGCGTGCCGTGAGCTATGCCGGCGCGCGCGGCCTCATGCAGCTCATGCCGGAGACGGCAGCGCGCATGCAGGTGAAGGACATCAACGATCCGCGCGAGAACATCTTCGGCGGCGTGCGTTATCTGCGCGTGCTCGCGAACATGTTCAACGGCGACCTCGAGCTCTCGGTGGCTGGCTACAACGCCGGCGAGGGCGCGGTCGTGCAGTACGGAGGCATCCCGCCGTACGCGCAGACGCGCGACTATGTCGTGAAGGTCACCAAGTTCTACCGGCGCTACCGCACGATCCTGGATCCGCTCGAGGCGAGCCTCGCGCCGCCGGAGCCGCCGCCGATGATGTTCGCGGCGCC
>JAYTOQ010001002.1:0-3298 GCA_043747665.1 Polyangiaceae bacterium
CGCGTGCGGCTACGCCAACAAGTGCGTCAGCGCACCGAGCTGCACGACGCACCTCGGCGGCGACACCTGCGGCCTCGGCGAGGTCGGCGAGCCCGGCGCGAAGCACGAGAGCTGCTGCCGCACGCTCCCGGTGCCCGGCTACACGGACGCCGCGCATCCCGGCAAGAAGGTCTATCTCGACAAGTACGAGGTGACCGCGGGCCGCATCCGCGCCTTCGTCGAGCGCCTCGCGGCCGAGAACGGCGGCGCGCCCAACATCAAGGCGTGGATCGCCGCGCACACGCCCCAGATCTGGGATCCGGCCTGGAACACGTTCCTCGCCACCGACGTCGAAGGCGGCACGGCCACCATCGGTCGTCGTCTCCTCGGCGACCCGCGTCCCGAGGACGCGACTCCGCCGTACCAGCCCGGCCCCGGCGTCATTCTTCCGCCCGCGACCGATCAGGTCCGTCATATGGGCACGAACTACGTCTTCGGCTCCGAGATTTACGTCGACCTCCACGGCAACAACTGCGCGACTTATCCCGGCTCGTACGGATTCCCCACCTACTGGTATCCGGCGAACATCCTGGCGCGCGACGGCCAGGTGGCGCGCGTCGACGTGGTCACGCCGACCGGCGTGAGCCTTCCGGCCAAGGACTACCTCGACGTCAAGTCGATCAACTGCATCCCCAACGCGCTCCTCGCGGCGTTCTGCGCGTGGGACGGCGGCCAGCTCGCGACCGATGAGGTCCTCGACTACGTGACGGCGACGCCGGCATCGCTCGGCAACTTCTCGGGCTGCGGAACGCAGTACGACAACCACGGCGAGCTGCTCGGTAACGTCTTCACGAACACCGTCCAGACGGGGGGTCGCTGTGCAACGGTGCCCTTCGTGAATGCCACCTTCGATGCAGGCGACAATTTGCCTGTCGCCGGCAGCTCGCTCAACAAGCACAATTATCATTATCCGGATCTGGGCAGTTCGACCAATGACAAGGTCTGGGAGATCGCAGCGCCCGGTCGCGCCAGCCTCGCCGAGATGGTGTTCGGGCAGCAGGCCGACGTCGTTCGCATCAACCCGGGCGACGAGCCCTGGATGGATCTGAACGGCAACCTGAGCGAAGCCGCGCTCGACATGACCGGCGCGACGTTCACCGGGGGTTTCGCTTTGAAGTACCGCGGCATCGGCTACGGAAGCTCGCGCTCCGACCTCAACATGACGGTGATCAAGGGCGAGAGCGACATCCGCATCAAGCGCCCCGAAGCCAAGGCGGCGTACATCGGCGGTCGCTGCATGCGCTTCAAGTGAGCGATAGGCTCGGGGCATGACCGCTGCGTCCAGCCGCTCGAGCAGCCGTGGAACCTCCAGGGCATGGGAAAACAGCCTCGTCCAGCGGGTTCCCGTGGTCGTTCGCGCGCGACGCGGACACCCCGACGATCATCCTACGTCCACGGGGTGACTCGCGCTATGACGGGGGAAACACGCTGAAGGAGGCTCTACTCATGTCGCTTCGAATCAACGACACCGCTCCCAACTTCAAGGCGCAGACCACGAAGGGCCCGATCGATTTCCACGAGTGGATCGGCGACAGCTGGGCGATCCTCTTCTCACATCCGAAGGACTTCACGCCGGTGTGCACGACCGAGCTGGGCGCGGTCGCCAAGCTCGAGCCCGAGTTCGCGAAGCGCCACACGAAGGTCATCGGCCTCTCCGTCGACGCGGTCGGCGACCACGAGAAGTGGGAGAAGGACATCGAGGAGACGCAGGGCTCGAAGGTGAACTTTCCGATGATCGCCGACACCGATCTCGCCGTCGCCAAGCTCTACGACATGCTCCCCGCCGACGAGGCTGGGACGTCCGAAGGCCGCACGCCCGCCAACAATGCCACCGTGCGCTCGGTGTTCATCATCGGCCCCGACAAGAAGATCAAGCTGACGCTCACCTACCCGATGGCTACGGGCCGGAACTTCGACGAGATCATCCGCGTGCTCGACTCGATCCAGCTCACGTCGAAGCACAAGGTGGCGACGCCGGTGAACTGGAAGAGGGGCGACGACGTCATCATCGTCACGTCGGTCAACGACGAGGACGCGAAGAAGACCTTCGGCGACTTCAAGACCCACAAGCCGTACCTGCGCACGACCAAGCAGCCGGCGTGAGCCGCCGGCTTCGCGCCTCAGCGAAGCCGTTCGAAGACGACGATGCCGCGCGCGCACAGGTTGCAGAGGACGCCTAGCACCTCACCCGAGCGCGCGCGGTCCAGGCCGTCGACCATCATCTCGAGCGTTCGCTGACCGTCGATCGACGCGAAGACAGACGCCTCGCGACGGGTGAGCACCCGCGCGTCGCGTTCGAGCTTCGTCGACACGCGCGGCACATCGGTGGGCGAGAGGTCGACGAGCAGGTCGGTCACCGCTGCGCAGAAGGGGTCGCCGTGCGCCTCGAGTGCCCATGCGGACAGAGCTTCGGTATCGCCCGCCAAAGCCGCGCCGCTGCATCCGCCGTGATCGAGCATCGTCCTTGGGTATACGAGTCGATGCGCGGAGACCAAGAATGCGTCGCCGATCGCTCGGTGTATGTGGGACGCGAGGCTACGCGCGGCGCGATCGGGTCGTCGTACCGATGGCGTTGGCGTGCTCCTCGGTCGAGGTTCGTGCTCGGAAACGTATCGAGGCCGCGCTTCCGTTCGATGACGATGGCGCCTTCGACCGGCGTGAGCTCGTCGACGATCGCCGCGCCCCGCGCGCCCTCGATGAAAGCGCGCCGCCATCTCGGTGAGGCGTCGCGAGGGCTCGTCATCAGCACGTTCGGCCACGCGGGGGACGGCCACCTGCATCCCACGATCGTGTTCGATCCGCGGGACGACGCCTCCAGCAAGAATGCCTACGCCGCCTTCGACGAGATCGTCCGCGCCGCCAGCGATCTCGGCGGATCGATCACCGGCGAGCACGGTGTCGGCTCGTGGAAGCGCGACGACCTCACGGCGATGGTCGGCAAAGCCGAGCGCGCGCTCATGGGCACGGAAAAGACGGCCGCACGAGAGTGTCGTCCGTTTGGGTTTGTTGAAATGCCTCGGCCTTACGTCCAACCTGGCAGCGCGGCGATCGACAGTTCGCTCGCCCCTCTCCTACGGAGCCATCTGCATGCGCTGGTCGACACACAGGCTTTTTGCCTCGTCCCTCCTCGTTTTCGCATCGTGCGCGCTCGCGTGCACGAACGCCGGTTCTTCCTCCGGCACCGGCGCGCCTGGGTCGTCGAGCGGGTCGAGCGGATCGAGCGGATCGAGCGGATCGAGCGGATCGAGCGGATCGAGCG
>JAYTOQ010001003.1:0-4477 GCA_043747665.1 Polyangiaceae bacterium
CGCTCGAGGCGCTTCACCGCGATGAGTAGTTTGACCTTCTCGCCACCCGACGCCTCGAGCTCGAACCGGCGTTGATAGAGGAGCAGCAGGAATACGCCCAGGATTCCGACCACCAGGGCGATGAGTAGCGCGCGACGATTCATCCCGTCCGGATGGTACACGTCGCGTGCGACCGCGGGAAGGTGCGCAATCGCGAGCCGTGTCCGCGCGCGAAGAGGAAGAGGAAGAGGCGGTCCGCGCGAAAATCCCTCAGGGCGTGGACTGGCTGCTCGCGCTCTTAACGCCGCTCTGGACCGCGCCCGCGCCCGCGCCCGTTCGCGCGTCGCTCGCCTTCACGCCGGTATCCGTGACGGTTCCGTCGGGCGAAGCGACACCGGCAAGGCCAAGCGTCGTGATGGTATCGCCCTGGTCCATGTGTGCTGCCAGGGTGAGTACGACGCCGTCGTGCTCGTACAGACGGCCGACCACGCCTTCGGTGTTGGCTTCGCCGCGCTTGGCCATCCACTTGCCGATCTCGGGGTCGATCGCGAGCCACCCGCGCGTGCGCATCTCTTCGTCGTAGAAGCTGATGACCTTCGCGACGCCTTGCTTGCCTCGGTACACGTTGAGACCGAACGGCGTGCCCTCGACCTGCGCCGCGAAGAGGCGCGTGGAGTCCGGCGGGCGGGGGAGGTTTGGCAAGTCGGTGCCGTGCGCTTCTTTTCCTGCGGGCGGGTTGAGCTCCGAGAGGTTGAAGTGGTCATCGGTCCACGCGGTGAGGACGGTGGTCTTGCCGCTCGCGCCCTGCTTTGCGTAAACGTAACGGAGATCGCCGACGGCGCCGAGCTCACCCGTCTCGGCGAGGCTCTTGAAGGCCTCGCCGATGCTCGACTTCGAGTGCTCGGTCTTGACGAAGCAGAGGACCGTTCCCTCGGTGACCGAGCCGGCCCGCATGATGCCGGAGCTGTTCATTCCCGCCACCGCCTCAGGCCGCTTGTTCGATGCGTCCTTGCTGTCGTTCACCGGCTGCGTGAGCTGACGCCAGCTCTCGGGCGA
Organism: Polyangiaceae bacterium; assembly: GCA_043747665.1. Taxonomy (GTDB): domain Bacteria; phylum Myxococcota_A; class Polyangia; order Polyangiales; family Polyangiaceae; genus Labilithrix. Next base: position 1,036 of record JAYTOQ010001003.1, read on the forward strand.
CTGCGCCGCGTTCTGCTTGCACTCCGCCTCGTAGCGATCGAGGACCGTTGCCGCGGAGTCGTGGGAGAGCGAGCTGCCCATCCACATGACCTGGCCGTTCAAGTTCAGCTTGTTGACGTCCTGCTGCGATGCGTTCGCGAGCTCGGACATCTTCCGGCCGAGGTCCACCGTTCGGTTCTTAAGCTCGGCGTGCGCCTGCCGAAGCTGGAACGCGCCGAGCCCGAGGCTCAGGACCGCGAGGTAACCGCCCGCGCGCAGGAGGCCACGAACGTGCTTCGATTTTGCGACTGACAAGCGACCAATGAACGGCATCCCGAAGCTCCTTTTCCGCCCGCCTTCAGCGACTGATTCCGCCGCCGCTCATCAAGAATCCGGGGATGAACTTGAACACTGCGGTCCAGCTATTCTCGTACCGCTTCTCGTTGCACGGTGCCTCGGAGTTGCCCTGGACCGGTGTCGAGAACGAGACCTTCGTACGGTCCTGCACCGCGGTGCCTGCGACGTTGCCCTCACGGTGGGACTTGACCACGTTGTAGGTCTTCGAGAGGCCCGCCTGGACGTTGCCGCTGAGCTTCCCGGCCTCCTTCGTCCCCTCGCCGCCGCCGCCCTGGTCCGCCTCTCCGCTCTCCTTGCCGACGCCGCCGCCGCTGGTCTTCGTGCCGAGCTGGGTGGCGACCTCTTCGGGCGCTTCTTCTTCGCAGTTGTGCGAGCCGTACCAGAGCACCTGCGCGCGCGTGCTCGTCTGCGACGCGAGCTTCTCGTCGTACGCGTTGTGCACCCACATGGTCAGGCCGAGGAAGACGAGCATGACGGGGAGCACGACCGCCGCTTCGACGAGCGCGGCGCCGCGCTGTCGTCGACGCGCGCGGAGCCGGTTGATGCGGGCGGTGCGGGCTTTAGTCGAGGTTGATTTCATCGCGTCACCCCTCAGTGGTACATCCCGAAATCGCCGGTCAGGCCGTTCTGTGCCTTGTCGATGACCTCGCCAGCTGGGCCGAGGACCTTGTCGCTGAACACGTCCTCGATCTGCTTGAACATCCCTTCGATGCCGCCGCTGATCCCGGCGACGCCAATGGCACCGCCGAACTTCTCGCCGAACTTGTCCGCGAGGCCCTTGCCGAAGTGCTCCTTGAACTCGGTATACGCAGGGAGGTTCGTGAGGAACTCGGTCGCGAAGCCGCTGAGGAGGCTACCGACCTGAGGGAGCTGGAAGCGACGCAGACGCGCGCGCCACTTGATCCCGTAGCCGGCGTTGTCCTCGAGATCGCACTCCTCGGTATTCCACTTGTCGGCGCAGTCGTAGAAGTACTCCGACTGCGCGAGGTACGCGTAGGCCTTCGCGTCCTGCGTGACCGCCTTGTTGTTCGCGCCGATGTGCACGCGGTGCTGCGAGGGGTCGTCGAACGAAGGCATGATGTTGAGCGCCCAGACCTGCTGCCAGGCGCTGCCGTTGCTGGTGCCATCCCACGGTACGAACGGGCCCTCCTTGCCCCAGAACTTGCTGAAGCCCGGGTCGAGGATATAGGAGTCGCCGCCCGTATCGAGGTTGACCGGTTTGGTCGTCTTCTTCGGGGGGCCGCCGGATCCGTCGGCGGGAAGCTTGTTGTTCGCCGCGTTGGTCTTGTCGTTATCCGCTTGGATCTGCGCGTTCGCCTTGGCGTTCGCGCCGCTCAGCCCGGCAATGGAGCCGATCGCGCCCTCACCGAGGTCGTTGCAGTACCGGAGCTTGAGGATGTTCCCGATGATTCCCGTGAGAACGCCCATCACGCCTTTCGCGGCGCCTCCGTGTCCGGTAACGCCGATGAGACCCGCGAGCCCGCCGATGGTCTTGCCTACGATTTTCTCGCAGATGCTGTCGAAGTGCTTCGGCTCGACGGGGAGGAAGCCCTTCTCGCTCTGCGAGTAGCCCGCGCTTGCCGGTCGCGTCGGACCCGCGGCGCCGGCCGCCGGAGCGTTCGCGCCGTGCTGGTTGAAGAGCTTGTTGATGACGCCGCTCATCGCGTTGCCCGGCACCAGTGACGTGCTGAGGGCGACGATGTTCACGTCGTGCTTCTTCGGACCGTAGTTTCCGTAGTCGTTGCCGACTTGATACGCCTTCGCGAGCGCGATGAACGGATAACCGATCTGCGTGAGGTTCTCGACGACGTGAATGCCCTTCGCGATGGGCGTCATGACGCTAAAGTAGCCGGTGTAGATTGGGCGGTAATCCGCGTACACAATGCAGCCGATGAGCGTGGTGATGCAGACCGCGAGGAGGATGTCGTGGATGATGCCCATCAGGATGTGGATGGCGATGATCGCGAGGAGAATCAGATTGCACGCGGAGATGAAATTCATGCCCTTCGCGTGAAGCACGGACGACATGAACGCCGCGTGGTCCGTCGCCTCCTGCATCTGGTCGCGGAAGACGATGGTGTCGCCCATTCCGATCAGGAACCAGAGACCACCGATGAGGAAACACGACATGCAGAGTCCCATCAGCATGATGGCTCCGCGTTGATCCTGGTGGAGGTCCCGTACGTTGCGAGGGATGGGGCTATCCATGGTGATCGTACTCATGGCCTCACCCGCCTTCCTTGCACTTGGCGGCGCCATCGCCGTCTTGGTAGCGAGCTCCCTGATGGGGGAATCTCGACGTCATCGGCTTGAACGAGTGGGTCTTACCGGCGCCGCACATGAAGAGATTCGCGAACGGGACGGAGCACTTGTAGTCGGCGGTGACCGTGACGGAGACCGTCTTGTAAGGGTCTTCGCAGTCTGACGTGTCCTCGACTTTCACGTCGACGTTGCGCATCGTTCCCTTCCAGGGACCGAGCGCGGCGAGGACGCCCTTCTTCACGACCTCGTCGTTGTCGGCGTCTTCGGCGTCGGGCGTGTTCCGGTTCTTGTTCGAGATGACCGCCGCGGCTCGGCCGCCGACGATGGTGGCGTGCTTGACGACGATGCGCGCGGTCGCCATCTGCTGGATCTGCACGAACGACGAGAACGTGATCATCAAGGGCATGAACGCGATGGCGAACTCGACGAGGACCGCGCCTCGCTTGTTCTTGTGCAATCCCTTCAGCGTTCCCTTTTCAATCTGGCTCATCGTCATTGCCTCTCAGGGAACCGGAAGGAGCATGTGATTGCGCGCACGCACGTACGTATTGTACGTGGCGAGACCTCCGGCGGAGAGGCCGGCGATGGCCGGAATGCCCACGGCCACGAGCAGCAGCGCATATTCGACCATCACTGCGCCTCTGAACCTACGGCGCGTGCGCGTTCTACGCATCATGACGGACGACCCTCCGGGGTTTACCCGTGCAACAAACTCACCAATGGAGAAACGCAGTCAGCGCAACTCCGAAGAACAAAGCAGGTCCAAGGCGGAACCACGACAAAGCGGATTCCTCCACCGGTCGCTGCTTCGCCTTGGGGAGGAACGTGTTTCCGAAGATCGCGA
>JAYTOQ010001004.1:0-2538 GCA_043747665.1 Polyangiaceae bacterium
GCGCCGCGCGACCGCGCATGCACGGATCGCGCGCGGTCACGGATCGCGCGCGGTCTAGTGAAACGCGTAGCAGACCTTCGTGTAGAGAATGTCGAGGTCGGGTTGGGCCATCGCGGCGCCACCGAGCGACAGCCCGACGAGCTGTGATTGGGGCCCCACGAGGGTAGGCCCGGGCGGGTCGAGGGTCTTCTCGGGCTGAAGTGACAGCTGTCCGCGGTGCTCGCGCCGCCGTGCTAGGTGCCGGCCGCGTAGCACGAGGGGGCGCCGCGACTGGTCAGACGCGGAAGTGGCCGAGCACGGTGAAGGCGTCGAGGCGATCGTCCTCGGTCGGCGTGGGGCCGATGTTGTGGAGAACGAGCGGGAGACCTCGCGGTCCCATGCGATCGCTGACGATGCCCACATGATCGGGATTGCACGCAGGGCACGCGTGGAATGCCCACACCACGATGTCGCCCGGCTGCCACGTCGCGAGCGCCGGCTCGTCGAACGTTCGCGGTAGCGCGGTCGCGTGCGTCCGCAGGTACACGAGCATCGGCGAGACGCGTCGATGATCGATGTTGCGATCGGGCCGCGCGACCGTCGGGTAAGCGGCGGGGCGGCGCACGATGTCCTCGTGCACGAGCTGCTGGAGATCGACGCCGGTCGTGCGCAGCGCCCGGATGACGACATCGGTGCAGACGCCCTTGTCAGGCGCGGGATCGCCGTTCGGATAGCCGAGCTGAAACCACGAAGAGTCGTAGGTGACGCCGCGGTCGACCTCCATCCGAGCGCGCGTCACGATCGGCGGCGACGGCGATGACGCCGGAAGAGGAGAGGGAGATTCCGGGGCACGTACGACGGCCGCGGCCACGGCCACGGCGGGAGACGTCGGAGCCGGTGCGCCGGCCTCCGTGGCCATGGCCATGGCCGTCTGCCGTGCTCCGATCTCCGGCGACGCGCAAGCCGCCAGGATCAGGCCCATTGTCGCAACGACGCTTGAACCTCGGGCACTCTCTCGTCGGGTCATGTCCTCTCGTCGGCCGAGCGCGACGAATTGTGACGGCGGTGCTAGATCGGGCGCTGGACGATGAGCGACCGCCCTTCCCAGTCCGGGCCCCAGCCCGGCGCGACCATCCGCCAGGTGGCCGCGAAGAATCTCCAGCGGATGGGGTACCGACGGATCGTCCAGCTCCTCGTCTATCTCGTCATCATCCCGACCGTTCTGCTCCTCTCGATCGGCATCATCCAGATGTTCGTCGAGTCGCGGATCAACCTCCTCTTCGGCATCCTGTCGGTGAGCTTCATCTCGGTAGTCGTCACGGGCGTCGTGCTGGTGCTCGTGTTCATCCGTCGCGAGGCGAACCTCTCCGAGCTCCAGGCGGACTTCGTCTCGAAGGTCAGCCACGAGCTGCGCACGCCCCTCACGGCGATCCGTCTCTTCGCAGAGACCATCGAGCGCTCCGGTGACGATGTGGAGGTGCGCAAGCAGTGCACGACGCTGCTCGTCACCGAGTCGGAGCGCCTATCGCGTCTCATCGAGCGGCTCCTCGACTGGGGACGCATGGCGGCCGGGCGAAAGATCTACGAGCTGCGCTTGGAGACCGTCCAGGACATCATCGACGACACCGTGTCCGCCTACGCGCCGCGCGCGCATCTCGGGAAGGACCTCGTACTCGACGTCGAGGTCGCGTCCGATCTCCCGAACGTCATCGTCGACCGCGCAGCCATCGTCGACGCGCTCGTGAATCTCGTCTCGAATGCGCACAAGTACGGCGGCACGCCGCCCAGCGTGAAGCTCGAGGCGCTCCTCACGCCCAAGGGCCACGTCGGCATCGTGGTCACCGACAACGGCATCGGCATACCCCGCCCCGAACAGCGCCGCATCTTCGAGAAGTTCTATCGCATCGACGATCGGCTCTCCCGCGCGAAGGAGGGCTCGGGCCTGGGCCTCGCCATCGTGAACCACGTCGTGCGCGCCCACCGTGGTCGCGTCACGGTCGATAGCGAGCCGGGGCAGGGGTCGACGTTCACGATCGTCCTACCCGCCGAGGTCGTCACTTCCTCCTCCCCGAAGACGGCTCGACCCTAAAAGCTTGGGCTGTGTGACGCCTCCGCGGTAGACCCTTCGGCGGACCCGCGCATGCTCGAGATCAAACGCAAGACCGCCGATCTATCGGGCAAGCGCGTCCTCGTCGTGGAGGACGACCCGAGCATCGCCATCGGTCTGCGCATCAACCTCGAGAGCGAGGGGTACGTCGTGCACGTGGCCGAGGACGGCGACTCCGGGCTCGACCTCGCGCGCACCATCGAGCCGGATCTCATCGTGCTCGACCTCATGCTCCCGAAGCGGAACGGCCTCGAGGTGCTCCACGATCTCCGCGCCGAGGGGCGCACCATGCCGATCATCATCCTGTCGGCGAAGGCCGCCGAGATGGACAAGGTGGCGGGGCTCGAGCTCGGCGCCGAGGACTACGTCGCGAAGCCCTTCAGCCTCGCCGAGCTGCTCGCGCGCGTTCGCGCAGCGTTGCGTCGTGGTCATGCGCCGGCCGTCGAGCGGCG
>JAYTOQ010001005.1:0-11758 GCA_043747665.1 Polyangiaceae bacterium
AAGCTCTCGGTGAAACGCCCAAAGTGCCCGGCATCCGTCGCGACCTGGGTGAAGTCCACGCCGTAGTTCGGCGCTGAGAGATGGAGCGGGGACGGCGGATCCGTGGTGTCGAAGTCCCACGTGACGAGTGACCCATCGCACTCCCAAGGGGCGTCTTCGAGGGAAGCATCGCTCGCGTCGACGACGGCTGCGTCCTCGAGCGTCGCGCCGTCGACCGCCGCTTCGGCAAGGCCCGCCTCGCCGTCGACGTTCCCGTCGACGGTGGCGTTGTCGAACGAGGAGCAGGCCGCCGCGACGACGATGAGCACGACACCGAGCAAGGCGGCGGCCCCAAGCCTCCGTAAACGACGCATGTCGGGGGATCCTACACGGGCGCTCTCCGCTCGAGCAACCACGCAATCGACCGTGCTGCCAAGGGTAAGCTCGAAGTCACGGATGAGCTTCGAACGGCGTCCCCCGGCGCGTCGCCGCGTCCATTGGCAATTACGCACTGCTCAATACGAGGCGGGCTATCGGACAACTCCGGTGAAGCGGCAAGAGCACTTGATCCACGACCGCGTGGATCGCGGCGCCGAAGCGATGGTTGCGATAGACGGGTTGTCGGTTGACACTGATCCCGGTATTGCCGGGAATGGGACCGCTGACGATCCGCGCCCCATTCTGATTGACGTGCTCCAGGCGTGCGCGCGGATCCACAGCGAGGAAGATGCCGTGGAGCAGCGCAGGGTCCGGCGGACGCACGCCCGGCTGCCACGTCAGCTCATAAGCCACGCTGCGCGAAGGCCGGGGCTCGACGGATAGACACTCCACGTATCCGACCATGAGGAACGGCCGCGACGTCATCCACTGCCGTTCAGCGGCCATCGCGCCGTTCGAGGCAGTCGGCGGAATGAACGCCACCAGGAAGATGCACAGGAACGCGAGCAGGAATCCGGGCAAGAAGAAGAACGCGATATCCATCCTTTCGAGCGCGAGCAGCACGATGCCCACGACCCCGAACACGCAGCCCGCGAGAAGTACGAGGAGGAAGAACCGCTTCAACGCCGATCCGCGATAGGCACCAACCGCCGTACGGAAGTGGCTTTCGCCGGACTCGCTCTGCGACTGCGCTCGAGCAGTCGTCACCTCCATCTGTCGCTGCGCGCCTTGCATCGCGAGCCGCACCAGCTCGGGATCCGGCGGCGGTGCCGCTGGACGATAGGGACCCTGCATGGAGACAAGATAGCGGACTGCGCCAGCGCCGAAGCACGCAAGAGCGCTGACGGACTTCGCACGGGTCTCTACGGCTTGTCACCCGCGCCAGGTGCCCCTGCCGGCAACAGGCTGTGGTCGAACGGGGATGGCGCGACCAGATGGGTGACAGCAAAGACGTCGATCACGAGCGCCAACGGCGCGAGGATACAGCCGCCGGTCCAGGCGATGAGTCGCGGACCGTGATGGTCAGACTCTCGGCAGGCGCGCACGCCGTGCTGCAGCCCGCGATCGCGCCAGCGAGCGCGAGGAACACGCGGCGCACTTCGATCAACGCGTTTCGAGCCACGTGCCGCGCCGGTATAGTGGTCATCCAGAAGATTGGACGAAATTTTTCGGGGATGTCTCGATCGTCGCGCCGCTGGCTGGTTTCCGTCCGCCCTCACGAACCTCGTGCCACGGCAACATCGCACGCCCTGAGATGCTCCCCCCACAATGAGGAGCGAATGACGAGGCGCCTGCAACGCTGATGGTCTCCGACCTTCCGCTCCGATTTCGCTTTCGAGAATCTTCGCGGTGCTGCCCGGTGCGGAGACGACGGCCCGCACCTCGAGCCGGCCCGCACACAAGGGACACGTTTTCACGTCAAACTCGAAGGTTCTGCGCAAGAGGGAGGCCCAATCGACGCGGGGCTGCGCGGCGTAGAGCTCGCCGTCGCGCAAGGGTGGCGGCATGGGGGTGCAAACTGGCACGGCACGACCGATGCAGTCGCTGCGAGACTGCAGGCTGAGAATGAACACAGCTTGGCTGAGGTCTCTTGCGTCAGGATGCTTCGCATGACGCCGTGTGTCTGGATTTCGCGTGCTCTCCTCGCAGGCTGTGCCGTCGCGCCGTTCGCGATCGTGCACCTCGCGTGCTCCCCACAGCCGCCGCAGCCGACCGCGCCTGCGACGGACGCGGCTCCGGCGCTCGTCAGGAGCACTGTCGCCTCCACGACTACGGCGGCTGTGAGCAGCCCCGAGGCTAGCTCGCCACCGCCGGACCCGCCGGCTCTCGCCGCGGTCACCGAGCCGGTGCTGCCGCGTGCCCTGCCCGCCGAGGTCGCACGATGCAAGGCTCGCCGTGCGAGCGTGGCGACGTTCCTCGTGAGCCATCGCGCGTGCACGAGCGACAGCAACTGCATGGTCGTGACCACTGGCTGCGGCCTCGGAGGTGCCTGCGGCGCCGGCATCGCCAGGAGCGGTGAAGCTGGCTTCCGCGAGGTGCTCAACCGCTTCGAGAATGACGCCTGTTCCACGAAGCTGCCGCCGTTGCCCTGCCCGTCGTGTCCGCCGCCGCCCGCCCCCGCGTGCAGAGGCGGATCGTGTCAGCCATGAGCTCTCGAGGGTGATCCTCGCGGCGCGGCGCGGCGCTCGTTGCGCTCAGGGGTATACGATCGTCTGGCCGACGCAGAACTGGCGCGAGTTATTCGGGGTGTACGAAGGCGGAAACCACCATTGTGTCATCTCGCCGTCGCGCGCGCGGCATCCGAAGGACGCGCCCGACCGAGCGCAGGCACTGTCGCTCCACGTCCCCTGGAACGAGTGGCTGCGCGAGTGGCCACGGGTGACCTGAAGGAAGTGGAGCCGACGCCTCTGGAGAAGCTGCGCGAGTTCCTCGAAACTGAGGGAATGAGGTCGAAGACAAGCCCTCGATCGTTCGCTGATTTCGAGCGCGAGCTGCACGAGCGGATGATGGAAGCGGAGCGCGACATCGTCGCCGGCGAGTTCGACGACGCGTGGGCGCTCATCGCCGCGACCTTCGAGGTCGAAGTCACCGTCCTCGCCAACGTCATCGCGTTCAAGCCGCTGCCTGCACCGAAGAAGTCGCGCGTGAAGGCGTTACATTGGTTCAGATGTCCAGACTCCACACACCCAGGATCCGTCGGCGCCCAGCGGAGTACGGCAGGCAAGCTCAAACGAGGTACCGGAATGGTGGAAACGTCTGCACTAGAATGGTTGATGCGTTGGTGCCAGACCTGCACGAGTCGTCGCGGAACGGAGGAGCACCGCTCAGTCGCTATTGATACCCTCGACAATCCCGGCTGGTCTCTCAAGGCCAGCGTGGCTGACACTCTCCTTGCCGGGCGCACGCAGCGCACGTCGAATCGACTTGGTACGGAAGACTGGACGGCATTCGCCGTCGCTCAGGACCGATTCGAGGCTTTCGGCGGCCCTCGGACCCTTCTTGAGCTGATCGGACTGCTCGCGCGGCTGACTTGCGGCGAGAAGATCTTTCGCTCGGAGCCCGAGATGTCGACGTTAGTGAATTGGTATACGCAGCAGTGCAATGGAGAATGGGAGCACGAGAATGGAGTCCGCATAGTCACGCTCGATGATCCTCATGGCTGGATGCTCGACATCGACCTCACGGACAGCACCTGTGCATCGCTCGCAACGCCAAGGAGAGTGACGGAGCGGTCGCGTACCGATTGGGTGTCCATCGAGATCGAAGACGCGCGCTTTCGTGCGAGAGGTGGGCCTGCGAACCTGACCGAGCTCATGTCGAGCTTCTGCGATCTTATACGCTACGTCGCCTGACGTCCTACTGAGCACTCCCAAGATGTGGGCCAAGCTCCACTTCGAGCGCACTCTGCGAACGGTCGCAGCGCGGATCGTGCGCGCCGACGCTGCGCTCGAGCTGCCCCACACGCCGTCATGACGGCCGGCCCGGCCGTGAGCGATGTAGATTCGATACGAGGAATCCATTTCGGAGGAACGTTGGGGCATCACCGGTGATGGCTTTCGAACGGTTGGCAGAGAAAGGCGGGAAGACCCTCGACGCTCCTGGGCTGGCGCTCCTTGTTCGCAGGCTTACTGTTCCGCATGCGCTCGTCGAGATAATGATCGCGAATCCACTCATCGGCCTCACGTTGTCCGTGCCGGAAGAGCGCGACCCATCGGGCCTCCGAAGAGATGCTGAGCGAAGCAACCGATGAACCGATGTGTATCCCGGCATCGTCGCTGTCGCGCGCGGATACTTTCCGATCGGAATGTGCCTGCAAGGCAGTGGTGACCCGTACTTCTTTCGGCAATCCGACGGGGCCGTCGTTCGTATTCCCCATGAGGCAGCGTCCGAAAGTCCTCAGTGGCTGAATGAGAGTGCGATTGAGAGAGTCGCCGATTCCGTCGAGCAACTCGTTTCGCTGGCCGACCTGGAGTGAGCGACGAGGGTGACGATGACCTCGATAATCGTCCGAACGCGGCCTTTACGGAGTTGGCTTCGCCGCGTCGGGGTGGCGCGAGAGCCAGGCCTCGAAGCCGGTGGTGAGCGAGCTGTAGAAGAGGTCGCCGAGGGCCTCTGCGCCTTGCGGCGTGGGATGCGTGAGGTCGCCGCCGCCGAGGCCCGTCTTCATCCACTTCGCCATCGAGCCCTCGCCGCCCATGGCCTCGAAGGTGTTGTAGAACGCGATGCCGCTCTCCTTCGCGACGTTGCGCTGCGCGGCGACGAGCTTCTTGATGATCGGCTTCGTTCGCAGGGCGCCACCCTCGCTGGTCTCCGCGCGATCGAGCGGCGCTGCGATGAGGACCGACGCGTTGGGCGCCGCCGCCTTGATCATCGAGACCACGCTGCTCAGCGTCTTCTCGTAGTCGCGCGCCAGGCCCGGCGCTTCGCTCTCGTTCGTGCCGTATTGCAGGACGATCAGCGCGGGCTTCCGCAGCGCCATCTGCTCCGCGAGGTGCGCAGGGTTGATGGACCCGAGCAGCTCGGCGCGCGCACCGTTGGCTCCCAGCGCGTCATAGACGATACCGGCCTGGTCGCGCTCGAGGGCGACACCGAAGAGCCGCGGGCTCCCGAAGAGCACGCGCAGCGTCATCTTCGCTTCGCCGTCCGTGACCGGGAACGACTTGATGCGCGACGCCTTCGACTCGCCCTTCGTGGAGAAGCGCTCGACGGTGGTGCCGATCTTGACCTCGACATCGCCGCCGGCCGGTGTCTCGAGGTAGTAGACGTCGAAGCGCGAGACCTTCTTGCCGTGCGTACCCTTGTCGGAGGTGCCGAAGAACGCGCTCGCGCCCGGGGCGCCCGTGAACGTCACGCCGCCGAGGCCGTACATGCCGTCCTTCGTGGTGGGGCCGGTGATGCGGCTCGAGCTCCAGCCTTCGCCGGCTCCGTGCACGACGTCGTTGTGGAAATACCATTCCCACGGGTTCGCCACGAGGATGAAGCCGTGGCCGGCGTCTCCGAGCTCGGCCTGCATCTTCCGCCGCATCGTCCCGGAGACGTAGTCGCTGGTGATGACGCTGTCGCCGTAGTGCAGGATGCGCGTCACGGCGCCGGTCTGCTTGCCGCGTGTCTTCGCGAGTGACGTGTAGAATGCATCGAGTGCGTGGCCGGTGGCGTCCTCGACGGCGACTGAGCCCTTCGTCTTCGCGAGCACCTGCGCATCGAGGCCCGCGCCCGCGCCCGCCGCGGCCGCCGGACGTGCCGGCGCATCGGGCAGCGCGTTGGTGACCGTGGCCTCGTTCTTCGAAGCCTTGAGCGTCGTCTCGCCCTGCGTGAGCTGCGCGGTGCTCGTCGGCACGGCGGCGGCGTTCGCGATGTCCGCGGTCAGGCCGTCGTGATCCCATGGGGCGCGCGCCACTCGAAAGCGGGCGAGGCCCGGCGCGACGTACGGCACGGCAAGGAGAGCGAGCATGACGCCGATGGCGATCGACGTCTTGCCCGCCAGCGGATGAGCGACACGCGGCGCGAGATCTGGAGCGAGATCTGGCGCGAGATCTGGAGCGAGATCTGGAGCGAGATCTGGGAAATGAGGAGTCCGCGCGGCCACCCCAGGCACGGGCTTTTGTTGCGTCACGCGCGAGGTGTAAACCGCGTCGCCCGCCGCATCAACTCCGCGGGGACGAATCCCGGCGACCGCCGAAGGCTCCGACTTTTCCGTCCTCGCTGTTACGGCGGGCGCGTTGGACCGGTCCGTGCTTGGGGATGGGGATCATCATGAACCCCGCTTACGAAGACGAGGAAATACCGCTGCCGTTGCTCCAGAGCCGGGTGCTGCCGGGGCATCGCATGACCCCGATCGAGGCAGAAGACGACATGCCGCTGCGGCGCGATTACCGGAGCGGCAGGTCGGCCGACCGGATGAGGCCGGGCACGGCAGGAGCGCTCACCGGCCTCGTCGCGGGCGCGGCCGGTCTCGGCGTCGTCCATGCGATGCATCTGCCCCGCATCTCGGCGGGCATCGCGCGCCTTGGCGAGCGGCTCGCCCTCCCGGCGGACGCGACGGTCCCGCTTGCCTATCTGGCGGCGGCGCTTGGCGGCGCGCTCGTCGGCGCGGCCTTCGCGGGCGTGACCAAGCACCTCCGCCGATCCTTCGCGGCGCTGGTCGTCTGGGCGCTCGTGTTCTTCGTGAGCCTCACGATGCTCGTCCTGGCCGGCTCGGCGGCCTATGGCCATGGTCTCGGCGTCTCGATGGCTCCCGCGATCCTCCTGGCGAGCGCGGTCTATGCGTTCATCGTCTCGTTCCAGCTCCCGCTTCGCCGGCGCGCGCGGCACGCCCGCCAAGCGGAGTGACTCGGCGACGAGCGTGATCTGATAAACAGGGCGTCGACGCGATTCGCGTCTTGCCCTCGATGCTCTTCGCCAGCCCGCTCTACGGCGTCTTCCTGTTCGTCACCTACGTGGCGTTCTGGGCGCTGCGCCGTCGTTCGATCCTTCGTCCGCTGTTCCTGACCGCGGCGAGCTATCTCTTCTACTTCGTCGGTACCTACGACTCGGCGCTCGAGCAGGAGGTGCCGCTCGGGCCGCTGGGGTGGACGCTGCTCTGCGTCGCCATCATCTTCGTAGGGAGCTCGCTCGACTTCTACGTGGGGCGCATGCTCGGCCGCACCGAGAACGCGCACGCGAGAAGGGCGCTCCTCCTCGTGTCGGTCGTCTACTACCTGGGCGTCCTCTCGGTCTTCAAGTACTTCAACTTCGCGGTCGACTCCTTCGCCGCGGTGATGAGCTCGGCCGGCGTTCACGTCTCGCCCACGCATCTCCGGCTCGTGCTGCCGTTCGGGATCTCGTTCTTCACGTTCGAGACCATGAGCTACACGATCGACGTCTACCGCCGCGAGATCCCGCCGGCGGATCGCTATCTCGACTACCTCCTCTTCGTCTGCTTCTTCCCGCACCTCGTCGCCGGTCCCATCGTGCGACCGAAGTCCATGCTCCCGCAGCTCGCTGCCGAGCCGATCGCCACCGATACGATGAAGGCCGAGGGCCTCTTCCAGATCGCGACGGGACTCTGCAAGAAGATCGTCATCGGTGACACCCTCGGGATCAACCTGGTCAACCGCGTGTTCGACAATCCCGAGCGCTACTCGTCGCTCGAGGTGCTGGTCGCGGTCTACGCGTATGCGATCAAGATCTACGCGGATTTTTCCGGCTACACCGACGTCGCCATCGGGAGCGCCAAGCTCTTCGGCTACGAGCTGCCCAAGAATTTCGATGCACCTTACATCTCGCGGAGCCTGCAGGAGTTCTGGCATCGCTGGCACATCTCGCTCTCGTCCTGGTTGCGCGACTACCTGTACATCTCGCTAGGCGGCAACCGCGGCTCGACGTGGCGCACCTATCGCAACCTGATGGCGACGATGGTGCTCGGCGGCCTGTGGCACGGAGCTTCGTGGAACTTCGTGATCTGGGGCGCGCTGCACGGTGGCGCGTTGGCCGTGAACCGCGCCTGGGCGCGACGCCCTCGTAAGCCGACGCGACCCATTCATCCGCGCGCCAAGGACGATCGCGTCGAAGGCGAGCTCACCCCCGGCGCGGTGGTCGCCGTCTTCGCGACGTTCCACTTCGTGTGCTTCGCCTGGATCTTCTTCCGTGCTCCAACCTTCGCGCATGCCACGTTGATGCTCGAGCGCATGGGCAAGCTGACGTTCGATTCCCCGAACCTCGCGCCCAAGGTGCTGGCCATTCTCGCGCTCGGGTTCCTCACGCACTTCATGCCCCGGGCGTGGTTTTTCCGGATACGCAACGCGTTCGTGGAGAGCCCGGCGGTCGTGCAAGGTGTGGCGCTCGCGGTCTTCGCGTATGTGCTCCACTTCGCTTCCGGGGCGAAGGCAGAGCCCTTCATCTACGGACAGTTCTGACCCGCGACAGTTTTAGGAGAGGCGATGAAGAAGGGGGCCAGGATCGCGTTCGGAGCAACCAACGCCTGCGTGGCGGCGCTGGTGGCATGGTCCGTGTTCCGCGCGCTACCGACACGATGGTGGGTGGTCGACGACGGCGCCTTCGTGATCGTCGTGCTCCTCGCCGCGTCGTCGGTCGCGCTGCTCGCGAATCACCGGCTCGCCGAGCCGATCACGCGCGCCGCCGCGGCGGTGACGTTGCTCCTCGGCCTCGCGCTCTTCGCGACCCTCGCGCTCACCGCGAGCTGGCTCTACGGCGTCTACGGTCCCGTCGGCAAGGGCGGCAGCGCGCTCTTCACGCTCGTGGCACTCATGGTGTTTCCCTATCTCGTGCTGCTGCCCGTGGCGCTGCTCGCCTGGGTCGGTCCGCGGCCGCGCAAGACGACATGAGCGTCCGCGATCTCTGGCGGCTGCTGCTCGCGTATGCGCTCGTCCTCGTCGCGGCGTGCGTGGTCATGCACGCGCACGCGAGCCTGCGCGTGCTGCCGCCGTCGGAGCAGCGCATCATCGTGAGCCGCTGGTCACGCGGGCAGCTCGTCGAGCGAACCGTGACGAACGCCGGAGAGAAGCCACCGGTGAAGCCGGAGGGCGACGGCACCACCGTCGTGCACGAGGTCACCGTCGGGGAAGGTCCGCTGTCGCTCGACCCGCGGACGTTCTCGTACACTCTGGTGGCCGGTCGCGACGGCCTCGTCGCGGACCTGCACGGCAAGACCGCGTGGCTCACCGTCGACGACTTGCTGGCGGCGCAAGCCTACGATCATGCGGTCTCGTTCCTCGACCCGAGCCTCGGCTTCGGCACGCATCGGGCGACGGTCATCTCCGCCCTCGCGTCGCAGCTCGGCGCGACGGTCGGCGAGGTCGAGAACGAAGCACGCGTGCGCCGCGTTCGCTTCGAGCGTCATGTCGTGAACGAGCCGCCGCCCCCCAGGATCAGCGCCGATGCCCTCGATCGCGAGGCGGTGAAGGCGGCGGTCCACGATGCTGCGGCGTACCTGGCGCGCGGCGTCGACGAGCAGGGTCGCTTCCGCTACCTCGTGGACGCGATTCACGACCAGTCGCTCGGCGGCTACAGCTGGCCACGCCACGGTGGCGCTACGTACTTCCTCGCGCAGGCTGCAGCCCTCTTCGACGACGCTACATTTCGCTACGCCTGCCTCCGGAGCGCCGCGCGCCTCCGCGACGACATGATGAAGGACTGCGGTGCGAACAAGTGCATCGCCGACGGCGACGACGCAAACGTCGGGTCGGCGGCGCTGGCGCTCATCGCGTTCACGGAGATCGTCCGCACCGGCGCCGACGAGTCGTATCGCAGGCCTGCCGTGCAGCTGGCGCGATTCCTTCGCGCGCAGCAGCGCCCGGACGGCGAGCTCATGCACGAGTTCGACCTCGCCACCGGCAAGCCCGTCGACGTGCAGTACATGTACTTTACAGGCGAGGCGTCGCTCGCTCTGGCGCGCGCCCATCGCATCACCGGCGATCCCGAGGACCTCCGTGCCGCATCGCGCGCCCTCTCACGCCTCTCCGGGCAAGGCTGGAGCTTCTTCGGCAGCCGCTACTACTTCAACGAGGAGCACTGGACCTGCCAGGCCGTCGCCGACCTCTGGGAGCGCGCCCCGGACCCCGACGCGCTGGCGTTCTGCCTGCGCTGGCACGAGTACCAGCAGCGTCTCCAGCACGAGGACGGCGACTCCCCCTTCGACGCCGAGGGGTCCTTCGGCTTCGGGCCCTTCGTCACCCCGCGCGTCACACCGGCGTCGAGCCGCGGCGAGGCTGCCGCAGCGGCGCTCGAGGTGATGACGAGGGACCCATCCGCCGGCGGTGGCGGCGGCGGCGGCGGAGCCGAGAGGCATGCGCGGACGGCCGCGCTCCTCGATGACGAGCTCCGCCGCGCCGTCGCGTTCGTGGCAAGAGCGCAGCTACGCCCCGGACCGAGGCACTTGTTTGCGCACCCTGATGAGGTGCGAGGCGCGTTCCCCGGCAGCGCGATCGATCTGCAACTGCGTATCGACTACGTCCAACACGCCGGAAGCATGATGATCCGCTGGCTCGAGCTGACTGCGCCGCCGCGACCCTGAGGCGGTCCGTCGCTTGCACGAGTCATCGTCCAGTGACGCCCCCGGCCTCGACGCCCGCACCTACATGGACGCCGCAAAGTGCGCAACAAACGTGGTCCGACCGTTCCGGCCGGGGTAACTTCAGTAAGGCGCGGGGTGTTTCGTCACCTGCGCATTCTGGGAGGGTAATGCCGAAGCCGTACGGCGCACGATACGAGGGAATTCAGCGCGATTCGCGCCGAGTTTTGCCTCTTAGCGTGAATCTCGACGTCTGCCGTAATGAGCTCGGCCCTTCGCGGCGGGACCCGCAGGGCACTCTCCAGAATGAGAATCGGTCGGGGGATACACAAAACGTACTGCAGGGCGCCTCCGCGATGGGCAGCTTTGCGGTCACCCGGCGCGTCTCACGACGCGTCATCGCCTTCGGCGTCCGCGTGGCAACACGCCCGGCGCATGCGAACCGCGCATGCACGCAGTCCGCATCCCTTTTGGATGCAGCCTGCACGCATGCCTCTAACCACCGTCGGCAAGACCAATCGACCCGACGATGCTCATTGCAAAACGGACTGCACGTGTTCGCGAACAAGGTTCGCGTACCCGGCGCAGCCCATGGGGTACACGGATGACCACCATCATCGAGTCTCTCGAGACAGTTTCGCTCGAGGACGCACTGGCTTACCTGGATACGGCGGAAGGTGACGAGCTCGAGGCAGCGTTCATGCTGGCCAAGGATCGCAATCTTCTTGACGGCTCCGAAACCGAGCCAGACGAGGCGGAGGTGCACCATGCACTGTTCCTCCTGCGTCGCGCGCGTGGACTGACTGCGCCCAGCTTCGACCTGATGCGCGTTCAGCTTCGTCAACGCGCACGCGTCGCAGCCTGAACGGAAACCACCGAGCGTGAGCAATCACGCTCGGTGGCTTCTTACAAGCAGGCTCCCAACGAGCCGTAGTAGTCTCGGTCCATGGGGGGATCGATAGACGCGGGCGCTGCCTCGGAACGGCCGCTGCCGCCTGCGGGCCGCTGGTTTCCGGTCATTGGAGAGACGCTCGCGTTCCTCGAGAAGCCCTTCGAGTTCGTGGCCGATCGCGTGGCCGCGCACGGGCCGATCTTCCGGACGCACTTGCTCGGCAGGCCGACGGTGATCCTTGCCGGCGGCGAGACGGCGGGCGTGTTCGTCGACGAGGAGCTCTGCAAGCGCGAAGGCGCGGTGCCTTCGCACATCCGCGAGCTCTTCGGAGGCGGCAGTATCAACCTCCTCGACGGCCAGGAGCACCTCGCGCGGAAGCGGCAGATCCTCGCGGCGTTCGTGCCGGAGGCCCTCGTCGCCTACGTGCCGGGCATGCAGGC
>JAYTOQ010001006.1:0-3640 GCA_043747665.1 Polyangiaceae bacterium
CAGGCACGCGAGGACTACCCCGCGGCCCTCGATGCGCTCGACCAGTTCGCGCACAAGGCCGCGCCCGACGTGAAGGCGCGCGTCCCCAAGCTCGATCAGCTCATCGCCGACGTTCGCTCGCGCGTCGGCACGCTCAGCATCCAGTGCAGCGCCGAGGTGACGGACGCCACGGTATCGGTCGGCGACAAGACCACGCTGCGGGGCTGCTCGACGGCACCGAAGGTGGTGCGCGTCAGCGTGCCGTCACGCACCGCGGTCCTCGAGGTGCGGCTCTCGGCAGAGCGCTACCAGAGCCAGAGCGCGCGGGTCGCGGTCGAAGGCGGCGGACCGGCCGTGAACGTCTCTCTCAACGTGCTGGCGAAGGCATCGTCGGGCACGCTGCTCGTCCGCGCGACGCCGCTCGATGCGCGCATCTCCATCGACGGCGTCGAGCGCGGGAACCCTCCGCTCGAGGTGCCGCTGCCCGCCGGAGCGCACACGCTCGACGTCAGAGCCGACCGACACGACGCCTCGCACGTCCCCGTGGTGGTCGAGGCCGGTCGAACCAAGGACGTCACCGTGGATCTCCAGAGGTCAGCGCCGATCACGACGAAGTGGTGGTTCTGGACTGGCGTGGGCGTCCTTGCCGTCGGGGTAGGGGTCACGATCTGGTACCTCGTCGCCCAGCCCGAGAAGGACGCCGGAACCGGCACCATCGCGCCCGGTCAGGTGTCGGCCCCGCTCGTTCGTTTCTGATACGCTCCGCGAGGATGGTTGGAGCCGTGCCCACCTCTGAGAGCGGCCGCGGCATGCCGCAGCCCGGGGACACGATCGACGGAAAGTACGTGCTCGTACGCGTGCTGGGCACCGGTGGCATGGGGGTCGTGTTCGAGGCCGAGCACCTCCGGCTGAAGCAGCGCTGCGCCATCAAGATGCTCTCGCCCGAGATGCTCCGTGAGGCCGACATCATCCATCGCTTCGAGCGTGAGGCCCGCGCCTCTGCGCTGCTGAAGAGCCCGCACGTCACGCGGGTCACGGACGTCGCGACCACGGCGGACGGCGTGCCGTACATCGTGATGGAGCTGCTCACCGGCCACGATCTCGACGGCGAGCTCCAGGCGCGCGGGCACGTGCCGTATCCGCTCGCCGTAGACTACATGCTCCAGGCCTGCGCAGCCGTCGCCGAGGCGCACGCTGCCGGCATCATTCATCGCGATCTGAAGCCAGGAAACCTCTTCCTCGCGCAGGATCCCGACGGCGTCATGGTGAAGGTTCTCGACTTCGGCATCTCCAAGATGATGGAAGAAGAGTCGAAGCTCACCAGCGCCGGCATGACCATGGGGACCGCACTCTACATGTCGCCCGAGCAGCTTCGCTCGGCGGCGCAGGTCGACGCGCGCTCCGACATCTGGTCGCTAGGCGTGATCCTCTACGAGCTGCTCTGCGGGCAGACGCCGTTCACGGGTTCGGTCACCCAGGTCGCGGCGGCGATCGTCACCGAGGACGCGCCCGACATCGCACGGCGCTGCGCGCTGCCGCCCGAGCTCGCGGCGATCATCCATCGCACGCTCCGTCGAGCGCCGGGCGAGCGCTTCGCCAATGTCTCGGACCTCATGTTCGCGCTCATTCCGTTCGCGCCGTCCGACAGCCTCGGCGCCGCGGTCGCCGCGCAGATCGCGCGACGCGGGAGCGCGCGTCAGCTCTCGGCCGTATCGCTCCGTCAGTCGAGCCCGGATTTTGCGACCGACGAGGGCGCTGCTCGAACCGTCGCGCGGGACGTCTCGACGAGCCACGCGCACGAGGTCAACACCTCGGCACGTCATGACTCGTCCTCGCGGAAGGTCTTGATCGCTGCGCTCGCGGTGGTGACCATCGTGGCCGCGGGCGGAGCCGCCGCGGTCGGCGTCGTGCTCTTCCGTCGACCCGCTGCGGCGCATCCGCCGATCGCCGCGGGATCAGCGACGTCGACGTCGGCAGGCGCGGGTGTTCCGTCGGCCGCCGAGGCAGCGGAACCCTCCGCTACAGCGACGATCGCGCCGGCGGTCACGGCCACGGCCATGGCCACGGGGGAGACCGCGACCGCGAGCACGGCGAGCGGACCCAAGACGACGGTTGCTCCCGCGCACACGGCGCGCCCACCGGGCACCCCCGCTATGACCGCGCCGCCGCCGCCGGCGCCGCCGCGTCCAACGCCGCCGCCGCCGCCGCCGCCGCGTCCAACGGCACCGGCCGCGACGGCGCCGCCGTTTCTCTGAAGCGCCGAGAGCGTCGCACGACGCGACGTGATGCTACCGTCACTGGAGCAGATCGAACGAAGCGCGCGCCGCCGGCGCCGGGCGTTCGGCGCTGAGCGCTTCGGCGATCTCCGGCTGGGCGACGATCGACAAGGCGCCGGCCAGCGTCATCACGCCGAGCATGGCGAGCGTCGCAGCGCGGCGACGTCGAAGCGGACGCGTCGTGGCGTCCTCGGTGTCGGCGAGGAGCGCGATCGGCTCCGCCGCCGCCGCGCGATACGAGCCGACGCGGCGATCGACGCGGACCAGCACGGACACCGCGCCGGCCTTCGTCACGATGGGGGCGAGTGACGGATCGTGCATGAACCGATCGGCGGCGACCACCTCGAACCCAGTACGTACGTGGCTGCTGGCATCACCGCCGACGTCCGCCCAGACGTCCCTCAGAAAGCGCAGCCGCGCACCGTCGACGAGGAAGGCGATGAGCATCGAGACCCCGGCGAGCGCGCACACCGCGAAGAGCGGCGGCAGCTCCCATGGCTCGACCACGAGGACCGCGGCCGCAGCGAGGACGCCGGCGCACCCCGTGAACGCCACGTTGAAGCTCTCGGCCGCGTCGTTGCCGACCAGGCCGCGTAGAGCACGGGCCGCCAGCACGAGGAACACCGACACGACGAGCGCGGGCAGCGCCCCGAGGACGACGCCAGCGAGCAACCAGGAGACTGGCTCGGTGCTGTCCACGAGCCCTCCGAGGTCCTTGATGGCGAGCGCGCCGCCGGCGTCGCGAATCGCGAACAGCACCACCGCCTGGACGATGACGCCGACGACCGCGCCGCCGACGGTCGGAAGCACGAGCGCCGCGGCCATCCGCGAGCGCGCGCCTGGAATCGACGACACGACGCGCCCCACGATCACGGCGAGCAACGCGGTGGCCGCGATCCCGATCCAGAACGCCTCGAGCGAGTACTTCGCGACGAGGTCGCCATGCATCGCGAGCACCGCGATCGTCACGGAAGCGAGCGCCAGCGGGTACGTCGGACGCGGCGGCGCGCCGAGCCGCGTAAAGGCCTGCACGGCAGCCTCCGCGTGCCGCTCGCGGATTAAGAGCGGGGACGGCGGCGACGGCGGCGGGTACGGGAGGCGCTCGACGGAAGGGGGTGCTGCTGCGTTGGTCACGGATGTCCGAGACCGACGCCCCAGGGCGCGGTTTTGTTCCGCTCGCGCTTGATTCAGCGCTTCTTGCCCTTGAAGATCGAGAGGAACGACGCCCACATCTGCTTCAGGCGGCTGCCGACGCCCTTCACGCCGCCCTTCTTCGCGTTCGTGCGATGGACGAGGTGGGTGGGCCTCGCGCCCGGCTGGAAGCCGTAGAGCGAGTAGAGGTTGATGAGGTCGGCGACGACGTCGGAGATGCCGCGCGTCTCGAG
>JAYTOQ010001007.1:0-2050 GCA_043747665.1 Polyangiaceae bacterium
GCATGCGCGACTCCGAGCTCCCGTCCAAGCTCTTCTTTCGCATCGGCGAGGTCGCGAGCCTCGTCGGCGTCGAGCCTCACGTGCTGCGGTACTGGGAGCGCGAGTTCCGCAGCATCCGGCCGACGAAGAGCGCGAAGGGTCAGCGCGTCTACTCGCGCAAGGACGTCGAGAACCTGCTGCGCGTTCGGGATCTCCTCTATCGCGACGGGTTCACGATCGCCGGTGCCAAGAAGCGCCTGCAGCTTCCGACAGGCGCCGCGTCTCCGACGCCGACCGCGCACGAAGCGCGACCCTACGCCGAGACGCTCGACACGCAGCCGGACACGCAGCCGGACACGCAGCCGGACGCGCAGCCGGACGCGCAGCCGGATGAGCGCGACGAGGAGGAAATGATCGCGGCGGAGCCCGAGAGCGGTCCGCGGCATAGCGGCGTGGATCCGATGCGCGAGAAGCTCACTGCGCTACGAACTGAGGTCGAGGGTTTCCTCGACGAGCTCGAGAGCGAACGCAGCGAACGCGCCTGAATGTTCGTCCCGTCGGTCGCCACAGAGCCGCCCACCGGTTTCATCGACGCGGCGCCCGATCGCGTGTCGCAGCCGTCGATCGGAGGCCGTGATTCGCCATCCGGCTCGACGTTCACGCAATGGGATGCTTCGCGCTCACCCGTCACTCGACAGACGTTGCTCTTGGGCTGTGTCGCGACCCCCATCCCAGGATGGGTCGACGACATGCGGCCGACCGTCGAAGCGCGCACGGTCTCGCTGCTGAACGCTTCGGCCGAGCGCGTCGTCGGCGTGCCGGTAGAGACACGCGTTGCGGCGAGCCACTTCACCCTGCGCCCGGTCGGCGCCGCAGAGAGCGCGGCATCCGTGGGGATCGGACGTACCTTCGTGGGGTTCGGCGAGCACGATGTCGTCACCTGCTTTGCGGCGTGCGTCGTCCCGAAGGCCGCCGCGCCGGCGATCGTCTCGCGAACCTGCGACGCGAGCGTGCTCGCGGCGCGTCTCGTCGGGGACCGCGCGCCGCCGCCCTCCGGCGTCGTGCTCGGTGCCCTGACGTGGGCCGTGCATCACCCTGGCGCCACGGTCACGTGGGGCGGCTTCCTCACGTTTGCGCTGGGCGTGGTCGCCGTCGTCTCGCGACGAAGGCCACGCTCGCGAATTTAGGACATTTACCCGGTAGCCACCCGGCACCCCGGGTGTGTTAGAAGGTCGGCCCACATGGTCTTCCGCCGCCCTTGCTTGATCGCGCTGCTCGCCGGCGCCGGCGCGCTCTTCCCGCGGTTCGCGGCCGCGCAGGCTCCCGGCGGCCAGACGCCGAGTGACCCGCCCGCACAAGCCGGCAGCGCCGGCAGCGCCTCCGGCGCCGGCGACGCCCGTGACAACCTCATCCCGCCGGACGCCTCCGCAGGCAGCACCGGCGCGGCGTCCGCGACAGGGCCGCAGGTCGATCCCGCGGGCGATCAGGCAAAGCTCCTGAAGCAAGGGAGCGAGCGCCCCACGAACGACGGCACGATCGGCGCGCGCCCGTCCGAGGTCTACAGCGAAGACTGGTGGGCGCACACGCGACCGATCATCGAGCTGCACGGCTACTTCCGCACGCGCGGCGAGCTCTTTCACAACTTCGCGCTCGGTCGCCCGGCCATCTCGACCGACGGACAGAACCTCTGGCCGCAGCCGCTCGACAACAGCTACACGCTGCCGAATGGAACGCCCCGTCAGGTCCTCCTCTGCGGCGACAACCAGACGAGCGCCTGCCAAGACAAGACGCAGTCGACCGCGAACCTGCGCCTTCGCCTGAACCCCGAGATCCACATCTCCGACAACCTCCGGGTGATGTCGCAGATCGATCTGCTCGACAACCTCGTGCTCGGCACGACGCCGGACGCGTACGCGATCAAGCCGAGCGGTACCGGCTCGACCGGCTATCGCCCGGCGGTCAACGGCTACAACGGCTACGCGCCGCTCGGGGCTTTCTCGACGACGCAGTCGCCTCCGACGGCCGGCGTGAACGGCTACCGCAACTCGATCGACGTGCAGCGCGCGTGGGC
>JAYTOQ010001008.1:0-3305 GCA_043747665.1 Polyangiaceae bacterium
ATTCGTTTCTTTATCGAGAGGAGGACTTCGTTGAGAACAACATTCTTGAAGTGGATGGTCGTAGTCGGAGGCGCGTGCCTTGCGACGGCCATCATTCACCCGCGCCTCGCGCGCTCTGCCGACCACCTCGACGCGCCCGCGACGATCGCTGAACACCCGGCCGACATCAACGATGTCTACGCGTTCCTGCCGAGCGCCGAGCTCGCGGCCAGCCCGGCGGCGACCCACGCCGTCTTCGCGATGACGGTCTTCCCGGCGGCCCCCGCCGACGCCAAGTTCTCCGACGCGGTCCAGTACGTCCTGCACGCTCAGAGCGGCGCAAGCTTCCCGACCACGACCGCCGACTACAACATCATCTGCACGTTCGACGCTGCCCAGAAGGCCCAGTGCTGGGGCGGCACGGACGAGTACGCGACGGGCGACGCCAGCCAGGCGGCCGGCATCTCGAGCGCCGACGGCAAGTTCAAGGTGTTCGCGGGCCTCCGCGCGGACCCCTTCTTCTTCAACCTCGACGGCTTCAAGGACACCATCGCGACGGTCGACACGGTCGTCGACGGCGGCACGTTGGTCTTCGGCGATGCGGGTTGCCCCGTCCTCACTCAGGGCCAGAGCGATGCCCTCAAGGGGAAGCTCGCCACCACGCCGACTCCGGGCGGCGCCCCCGGCACGGCCGTCGACTTCTTCAAGAAGCTGAATGGCCTCGCCATCGTCGTCCAGGTCGACAAGACCCTGGTCACCAAGGGCGGCCCGATCGTCAGCGTGTGGGGCTCAACCCACAAGAAGTCCTGAGGAGCAAGACCATGAACCGCAAGACCATTCTTTCCGTTGGTTCGGCTCTCGTCGCGCTCGGTGTCATGTCCGTTGCCGGTTACGGCTGCGGAGACGACGACACGGCGAGCCCCACGAAGGACTCCGGCACCGTCATCACGCCCGAAGGCGGAGGCAGCGAAGGCGGCCCCGGGACCGACAGCGGGCCGAACAACCCGGCCCCGCCGGCGCTCGGCGCGCAGATCGACCGCCTTGGCCGGCCCGCGATCAACACCGCCCTCACCGGCACGTTCGACCCGAACCCGACCACGAGGGGCGCCAAGAAGGACGCGTACAACCAGGACAACGCGCAGGCCGGATGGAACCCCAAGTACATCCCGGAGCAAGCGGCCAACCTGGCTGTCTTCGACAGCCTCGACACCAAGTGCGGTAACCAGTTCCTCGCGCAGGACGCTGGCGCCGCGGGCGGGCCGAACACGAAAGTCTATGGCGCGCTCGCCGGCATCACCGCCGACGATCGCCTCTGGCTCAACACGGCAGCCACGAGCTGCGCGACGTACCTCGCCGTCGAGGCGAACTTCGCGGCGACGCACGGGCTCATCCCGCCGAGCCTCGCGAACAACGACTGCGGTGGTCGCTCGCTCGGCTTCGACGTCATCGACATCACGTACTCGATCGTCGCAACCGGTGGCATCGGCACGCCTGGCGCTGCGACGACCGTGACCGACGGCGTCAGCGCCGACCCGGTCAAGACCGCCGCGACGGCGTTCCCGTATCTTGCGCCCCCGACCCAGTAAGTGACGATGCACAGCGCAGGACGAGCCCGGCTCTCGGGCCTTGGTTGTTCGACAGCAACCCTCGTTCTCGCGCTGTGCGCGGCGCTCGCCGGTACGGCGTGCAAGAAGGACCCGCAAGGGTCGGACGACGGCGGCGTGAGCAGCGGAAAGTCCGCAGCTCCGCCGCCGGTTGTCGTTTCGGAGGACAGCGGCGTGAAGGGCACCCGGCGCCCGGTCTCGACGAGCTGGGGCATCGCCGGCCACAACCTCGACGCCGAGATCAAGGACCGCGTGAAGCGGGCCTATACCGATCCCGACCAGGCCTCGTATCTCGTCGCCCTCTACGTCACGCGCGGGCAGACGCTCGCCAGCGTCGAGGACTACGAGAAGGCGGAGGCGGTCGCCACGGAGCTCGTGAAGTCCGCTCCCAAGAGCGGCATCGCTCACCTCGCGCACGCGCTCACGCTCGGTTCCCTGCACCAGTTCGACGCCCAGGCGCACGAGCTCGACGAGGCCACGCGCCTCGGCGCGCCTGCCGAACGAGTCGCCAGCGCCCGCGTCGCGCTCTTCGAAGCGACCGGCACGTACGACGAGGCGCTGAAGCTGATGCCGCCCGTCACCGACCACAGCAAGGCGCCCGCCATCGTCACCGCGGCCGTGCTCGCGACGCACATGCAGAAGAATGACTACGCCGAGGCGCTCTTCGAGAAGGCGCGAACCGCGTTCGTCGACGTCACGCCGTTCCCGATCGCCTGGATGGACTTCCAGCGCGGCGCATTGCTCGAGGCCGCCGGCAAGGAGAAGGAGGCGCGCGGCTATTATCTCGAGGCGCTCGAGGCCATTCCCGTCTACGCGCACGCCGCCGTCCACGCCGCGATCACCGATGCGCCCGACCGCGCCATCACGCGGCTCGAGTCGGTGAAGGCCGTGTCGAGCGATCCCGATGTCCTCGCTGCGCTCGCCGACGCGCACAAGCGTGCGAAGCATGACGCCGAGGCAAAGAAGGCCGTCGAAGCTGCGCGCATTCGCTACGAAGAGCTCCTCGTGAAGCACCCGGAGGCCTACCGCGACCACGCTGCGCGCTTCTACCTCGCGGCGGGCAACGACTCGAAGAAGGCGCTCGACCTCGCCGACAAGAACGCGAGGCTCCGCCCGACCGAAGAGGCGATCGATCTCTGGATGGCCGCAGCTACTGCCGCCAACGACAAGCCGGCGATCTGCGCGTCCGCGAACGCGATGAAGCAGCTTCGCTACGCGTCCGAGCCGCGGAAGCGCCTCGCCGCAGCCGCGTCGAACGGCTGCCCCGAAGCGCCGCCCGCGCCCGCGCCCGCGCCCGCGCCCGCGCCCGCGCCCGCGCCAGCGACGACCGACGCCGGCGCCAAGTAAGCGCCGGCGCCGTCGCGCTCACTGCTTGGTGAGGAAGCTCTCGAGCTCCTCCGAGCCACCGACGTACTTCCCGTCGATGAACACCTGCGGGGTGGTGGCCTTGCCGCTCGCCGCGCGGAGGTTGCGCGGCGTCGAGGCCACCTCTTCGAACGACCAGCCCTTGTCGGTGAGGAGCTTCTTCGCCTTCGTGCAGAAGTCGCAGCCCGGCTTCGTGAAGAGCAGCACGTCGTGCGGGGCCGTGGCCTTCGGGTCGAGGTACTTGAGCATCGTGTCGGCATCCGAGACCTCGAACGGGTCGCCATCCTTTTCCGGCTCGATGAACATCTTCGCGATGACGCCGTTGTCGACGAGCATCGAGTAGCGCCACGAGCGCTT
>JAYTOQ010001009.1:0-3013 GCA_043747665.1 Polyangiaceae bacterium
TCGCGCATTCTCTTGCGATGGCATCCGTGACAACCCATTGGAGTGCTGCTACCTGGTTGGCATGGACGACGTGGCGACGCGGCTCGGCAACAACATGCGCGGGCTCCGCGAGGGCCGCGCGCTGACCCAGGCACAGATGGCGAAGATGGCCGGGCTGCCACGCGCGACGTGGGCGAACCTCGAGTCGGGCGCCGCGAACCCCACGCTCGCGGTGCTCGATCGCGTGGCGACGGCGTTCCAGGTGACGATCGAGGAGCTC
Organism: Polyangiaceae bacterium; assembly: GCA_043747665.1. Taxonomy (GTDB): domain Bacteria; phylum Myxococcota_A; class Polyangia; order Polyangiales; family Polyangiaceae; genus Labilithrix. The sequence continues at coordinate 260 of JAYTOQ010001009.1, forward strand.
ATCGCTGCGCCGCGCTCGGAGGCGCGGCACTACCCCAAGGCGGCGCTGCCGCTGAAGTCACGCGGCGCGGTCTCGATCAGGAAGCTCTTGCCGGATCCGATCCCGGGCATGGAGCTCGATCGCCTCGAGCTCCCGCCGCGCGCCAAGATGACCGGCATTCCGCACACGCCCGGCACCCGGGAGTACCTCACGTGCGAGAGCGGAGAGATCGTCCTCGTCGCGTCCGGCGAGGAGTACCGGCTCGAGGCCGGCGACGTGGTGGCCTTCCGCGGCGACCAGCGGCACTCGTACGTGAACCCGGGCACGCGACCGGCGGTCGCCTACAGCGTCGTGGTCATCGCGCGACGGTGAGCGCTGCGAGCTACGAGGCGCGACGCGCGGCGCCGCGCCGATCGCGCGTGAACGCGGAGGTCAGCGCCTCCGCGAGCTCGTCGACCTCGCCCGGTCCGCCACGCCGCTCGGCGCTGCGACGATCGCCGTAAGCGGCGAGCAGCTCGGCGACGTTCTGAGCCTTCCAGCCCGAGCGCCGGTGCATCAGCTCGTGCGTGCCGCAGAGCGTGATGCAGGGCTCGCCGGCGAGATCGACCTCGACGAGGCCGCGCGCGTCGGACATGCCGCAGACCGCACACGGTCCCTTCGCGACGGCCGCCCCTGCGCCTGCGCCCCCGCTCACGCGTCCACGCTGCTTCCGCATCATGCGTGGAAAATCGCCGACCCTGGGCGAACGGGCCAAGTTTCCGTCGCATCGCGCTGGGTGTATACCGGGACCATGGCGAGCTATCTCGTGACCGGCGGCGCGGGCTTCATCGGGTCGTCGATCGCCGAGGCGCTCCTCGCCAAGGGTGAGCGGGTCCGGATCATCGACGACTTCTCGACCGGGCGGCGCAGCAACGTCGAGGCGCTGAAGGGCGACGTCGAGGTCGTCGAGGGATCGATCGTCGACCCGGAGACCGTGACGCGCGCGATGAAGGGCGTCGAGATCGTCTTCCACGAGGCGGCCATCCCGTCGGTGGCGCGCTCGGTGGAGAACCCGCAGCTCTCGATGAGCGTCGGCGTCATGGGCACCACCATCGTGCTCGAGGCGGCGCGGCACGCGAAGGTCCGTCGCCTCGTGTTCGCCGCCAGCTCGTCGGCGTACGGCGATACGCCCACGCTGCCCAAGATCGAGACGATGACGCCGGCGCCGCTCTCGCCCTATGCGGTGTCGAAGCTCACTTGCGAAAACCTGCTGCGTGTTTTCGCCACGCTACACGGCATCGAGACGTTGAGCCTCCGCTACTTCAACGTGTTCGGTCCGCGACAGGATCCCACCAGCCAGTACGCCGCGGTCATCCCCAACTTCATCACCGCCGCGCTGAAGCGCACGCGACCCACCGTCTACGGCGACGGAGAGCAGACGCGCGACTTCTGCTTCATCGAGAACACGGTCCAAGCCAACCTGCTCGCCGCTTCCACGTCGAACAAGCTCGCGGGGCAGGTCGTGAACATCGCCTGCGGCGAGCGCATCTCGCTGAACCAGCTCCTCTCGCACATCAGCGAGGAGTCTGGATTCAAGCTCGATCCGCAGTACGCGCCGGGGCGCGCCGGCGACGTGCGCGACTCGCTCGCGTCGATCGACGCCGCGCGCGCGCTCATCGGCTACGAGCCGAAGATCAAGGTGCGCGAAGGCCTGCGCCGCACGTTCGCTGCGTTCAAGGCGATGTACGTGTAAACATCACGGGATACACGACGGTCACGATCCCACCCTCGGGCCTGGGAAACGACATCGACTCGTAGGCCTTCGACACGCAGCGCGCGACGCTGGCATCGGGCAGCGTGGTGTCGGACCAAGGCATGGCCATGGTCACCGCGCCTTCGCGATCGATCACGAACTGCACCGAGATGCGCCCTTCGAGGCTCGGATCGCGCAGCAGCCCGGCCTCGTAGCACGCGCGCAAGCGACCGAAATTCTGGCGGACGACGCGCTGCACGGCCTCGGGCATCAGGCGGCCGTTGATCATGGGGATGCCCCCGCCCTCGGAGACCCAGTGATAGCCGGGCGTGTGCTCGCGCATGATCGGCGCGCGCCCACCGCAGCAACCCAGCGCGCCGATGCTACCGAGCCCCACGCCGGCGCCCTTACCGCCCCCGCCCTCGCCCGCGCCGCTGAGGCCGAGCCCGCCGATGCCGGCGGCGTCATCGATGGTCTGTCCGAAGATGTTGCCCATCGCGGAGCGCCCGGTCTCGGGCGCGAACGCCGATGAGCCTGCGCGCGCTGCGGCGGCGTCGGCGGTGAGGAGCGACAGGATGCCGAAGGAAGCGGCCTCCTCGCGATCGCGATCGCGATCGCGGTCACGATGTCGTTCGCCTTGCGTGATGCGCGCGCGGGCGGCGGTGGCAGTCGCCCGCGAAGGGTTGCCGGCCTTCGCCTCTTCCTTCGCGGGCGTGCTGGCGACGGCGACGGCGGCGGCGGCGGCGGCGGCTGCGGCCGCGAGTTCTTCGGCGTGCGTCTCGCGGGTCCTTTCCTGCGCGGCGGCGAGCTCCGTGAGTGCCCGCTCCTCGGCCGACGCGACCATCTGCAGCATCGTGGCGCGCGCCGCCTGCTCGGTCTCGCCTTCGTCGCCTCTTGAATGGGCGATCGTTCCGATCACCATCAGGTGGACCGCCGCCGCGGCCAGGATCCCGAACGCCACGAGCGGATCGCGGCGCGCGGGCGGGAGCTTGGCCACGTCGTCCGGGACGAGGCTGAGCCGGAGCAGCGCTCGGCCCATGCGT
>JAYTOQ010001010.1:0-4081 GCA_043747665.1 Polyangiaceae bacterium
CGAGGCGCAGCCTGCTCGACGTTCTTCTTCGCGGAGCCACGCAGCTTGTCGTACGCCGCCTTGGCGGCGCCGCTCTTCGCGCGCTCGGCCTTCGCATCCGTGATGGCGAGCAGCGCGTCGGCGACGCGACCGGCGTTGTTCGCGAAGAAGTCCGCGACGTTCTTGTTCTGCGACTTCGCGTCGGCATAGATGGGGTCGAGCGCCTTCGCGAAGTCGGGAAGGAGATCGTCGACGGCCTTCTCGACGAAGCCGGGCTTGATGCCCTTGACGGTGCCGTAGCCCGCCTTGATCACGAGCCCGGAGATGCCGCCCTTGTCCTTGACCTCGGCGTCGATGAGCTCGCAGCAATCCTTGACGATCAGGGGCTTCTTCTTCTCATCGGAGAGCGCATCGGCCAGAGACATCGTGCTGTCCTCGCTTGGTGGGTTGCGGGCAGAAAAGAGTGGAAACGGAACCGGGGTCAAGTACCACACGCGCGGTCAGGATGGAGCGCTACGGCATTCCTTCCGCGCACTTGACACGCCGCGTCACGCGGGTCAAAGCATCGCATCCGATGAGTGAACGTTCATTCAGATGATCTGCGGCACGGTGTCATCATGGAGGTCGTGACCCTCGGCCCGATCGCGCGCCCGACGTCCATCGTGCGGATCGACGTCCGCTCCGACGGCGTGGCGGTGCTCGCCCTCGACGATCCCGACGAGACGCACAACACGATCACGCCGCAGCTCGGCGCCGAGCTCGCGGCCGCGCTCGAGAGCGCGGAGGGCGACGCACGCGTGAAGGCAGTGGTGCTCCGGAGCGCGAAGAAGGACTCCTTCCTCGTCGGCGCCAACATCGATTACCTCCAGACCCTGCGCTTCGCGACGGACGCCGAAGAGGCGTCGCTCGAGGCGGGCAAGCGCTTCGCACGCATGGCGGCGTCGGGCAAGCCGGTGGTGGCGTGCATCCACGGCGCTGCGCTCGGGGCCGGCTTCGAGCTCGCGCTCGCGTGCACGGGAGCCATCGCGAGCGACGACCCGAAGACCGTCCTCGGCCTGCCCGAGGTGAAGCTCGGGCTCATGCCCGCCGCGAATGGCCTCATCCGCGTCGCCGAGCGCGCGGGCCTTCGGGTCGCCATCGACCTCGGGCTCACCGGTCGGAGCCTGACGCCGGCGAAGGCGCTCGCGCTCGGGCTCGTCGACGAGGTGGTCGCGGTGTCGAGTCTCCTCGAGGCCGCGTGTCGCCTCGCGCTCCGTCTCGCGACGCGGCCCGACCTCCGGAAGCGCCTCGCCAAGCGCCGCGCCTGGCTCCGCCATCGCGGCGAGCCGATGGCCCGCCTGCGTTCGGTCGAGCGCGTCCTCGTCGAGAAGACCCCGCTCGGTCGCGCGCTCCTCTTCCGTCGCGCGCGCCACGAGGCCGCGAAGAAGACCCTCGGTCATTACCCCGCGCCGGCACGCATGCTCGATGTGCTCGAGCGCTTCGGAAAGAGCGGCTTCCGTCCCGCCGCCGCGCTCGAGGCACGCCTGTTCGGCGAGCTGGTCGTCAGCGAGACGTCGCGTCGCCTCGTCGAGCTCTTCTTCGCCACCACCGCGACCAAGAAGGACACCGGCGTCGAGAGCGGTGAGAAGGGCGCCAAGTCCTACGGCATCGAGCGCGTGTCGGTGATCGGCGCGGGCCTCATGGGCGCAGGCATTGCGTGCGTGAGCGTCCAGGCTGGCTTCCCCGTGCGAATGAAGGACACCGACGCCGTCGCGCTCGGACGCGGGCTCCACTACGTGAAGCGCGCCATCGACGAGCGCGTCGAGCGCGGATTGATCTCCGCCGACCATGGCGAAGAGACCTTCGCGCGCCTCACCGGCACCACCGACTACGCCGGCCTCGGCGACGCCGACCTGGTGATCGAGGCGGTCTTCGAGGACCTCGCGCTCAAGCACGCCGTCATCCGCGATCTCGAGAGGCTCGTGAAGGACACCTGCATCATCGCGACGAACACGTCGGCGCTGCCCATTGCGCGCATCGCCGAGGTGGCGGTCCGTCCCGAACGCATCCTCGGAATGCACTATTTTTCTCCGGTGCAGCGCTGCGCGCTCCTCGAGGTGGTGCGCACTGAGCACACCGATCCGCGCGCGGTCGCCACCGCCGTCGCGGTGGGCAAGCGCCAGGGCAAGAACGTCATCGTCGTCAACGACGGCGCCGGCTTCTACACGACGCGCATCCTCGCGCCGTACCTGAACGAGGCCGCGCAGCTCCTCACCGAGGGAGTCTCCGTCGACACCGTCGATCGCGCGCTCGTCGACTGGGGCTTCCCGACCGGGCCGCTGCAGCTGCTCGACGAGGGCGGCATCGACGTCGCCGCGCACGTCGCGACCGCCATGGGCGAGGCGTACGGCGAGCGGCTCCGCGCGCCGGAGGTCCTTGCCGCGCTCCAGAACGACCATCGCAACGGTCGCAAGAACGGCCGCGGCTTCTACCTCTACAAGGAGCGGCGCGGTCGCCCGCTCGAGAAACGCGTCGACGAGACCGTGTACCAGGCGCTCCGCCTCGACGGGCGACCCGTGCAGGCGACGCGGCCCCTTCCGCATGCGAAGCCGATGCCGGAGGAGATCAGCCTCCGCTGCACGATGGCGCTCGTGAACGAAGCGCTGCGCTGCCTCGACGAGGGCATCCTCCGCAGCGCCAGCGACGGTGACGTCGGGGCCATCTTCGGGATCGGTTTCCCGCCCTTCCGTGGCGGGCCATTCCGCTACGTCGATGTCCTCGGTGCCCCGACCATTCTGCGACGCACGCGCTCACTCGAGCAGCGCTTCGGCTCGCGCTTCGAGCCCGCACCGCTCCTGGTCGAGATGGCGCGCAAGGGAAAGCGCTTCTACGCCTGACGCGCGCGCTGCTCTCTACGCGTATCGCGACGCGTATCGCGTGTCAGCTGAGCCATTGCGCTTGTTTGCAGGCACTCCGTGAGCTCCAGCGTTCGTTGCGGCGGCACGACGCGTGCACTTTGCATGACCAAAGGAGTCACGAAAATGCTCGAAATCGGTCTTCTGTTCTCGCTGATCTCATCCTGGGCGCCCTCGCTCCACATGCTCGACGCGGGCAACACCACCACGACTATCGCGCAGGTCTTCTTCGGCCTCTGGGCGGCAGGCGGTCTCGTCGCGCTCGTCATGCACAAGCCGATCGAGCGCAACGCGCTCGCGCACCACACGCAGCCTGCTTGATGCCGCAGCCCGAGGCGACGCTCAGCTGCCGATGAGCAGGACGCGCGTGAGCGCTTCCTGAAACTCGGCAGCTGAGGCGAAGCGCTTGGCTGGATCCTCTGCCAGCGCGGTCTCGACGATCTCGTCGAGGCCGGCAGAGACCTCCCTTCGCTCGCTCAGCCTGGTGCCGGGCTTCGGGAGCTCGCCGACGAGGGCCGCGTGGAGCATCATGCCGATGGCATAGATGTCGACCCACGGTCCGGTGACTTCGCCGCGATGTTGCTCCGGCGCCATGTAGCGGTGCGCCCCCACCGGGTAGCGCGGCTCCTCCTTGGCGTCGGGATGGTCGTCGCGCAGGAACTTTGCCGACGCGAAGTCGATGAGCTTCACAATGGAAGGAAGACCTTCGCGATACTCGAGGCACACGTTGCGCGGTCGGAGGTCGCGATGGACGATCCCGAGCCCGTGCATGGCGTGCGTCGCGGACAGGATCTGCCAGAAGATCTCGAGGACCTCCCGCTCGACCATCGGCCCGTTGCGCTCGATGGTCTCGGCCAGCGTCTCGCCGGCGATGGGATCGAGGACGAGGTATGCGCGCTCGTCGTCGCTGCCCACGTCGCGCGCGACCGCCACGTTCGGGTGATGGATTTGCTGGAGGAAGCCTGCCTCGCGCGCCAGCACCTCCGCGGTGTCGTTCGAGAGCTCGTGCGGCACCTTGAGAACCAGCGAGCGCACGTCGTCACGAACGGTCTCTTGCGCCACGAACAGGTCGTTGCGCCGGCCCTTGTGGAGCAAGCCCACGACGCAGTACCGGCCGTTGACGACCGCCCCCACGAGCGGGTGGTCGTCACGCTTTCGAGCCATCTGGATCGAGTCCACGACCGAAGCTTAGCTCACTCCGTTTTTCG
>JAYTOQ010001011.1:0-4334 GCA_043747665.1 Polyangiaceae bacterium
CGCATCGACGGCGCTCCGCGCATAGGAGGCGACAAAGACGTTGGTACCGCGCAGCCTCGGCGAAGGCGGAGGATCGTCGCCGAGCGTCGTGCCCACGTCGATCATCTTCAGCGATGCGAGGTCGAGCGATGCGCGCACCACGCTCGCGAGACGTCGCGCGCCCTCGCGACGAACCACGCCGACGAGCAACGCATCGGCGGTGGTGACGGCGTCGCCCGCGACGACGTCGTCACCGGGGATCGCCACGCGCGTGCCGTCGAGGCGACAGCGCGGGAGAGACTCGGCGACGACGGACGGCTTGCCTGGTGCGCTCGCTGCGCCCGCTGCGCCCGACGCGCCCGACGCGCCCGCGGATGGCTGCGCCGCAGTCGTCGTGTCCGACGAGGTCGCCGGCGGCGGCGGATCGCTCTTTTTGCAAGCCGTTGCGCCGGAGATTGTCGTCGCGAGCACCGCGACCCCGGCGAACACGGTCGCCCGGCCGAACCTCACGCCTTCGCGCCGATCGCAGTCGCAGCCGCAGCCGCGGCCGCGACGACTGCCTCGCCGGCGGAATCGTCGTCGACGAAGCCGTCGATCACCTCGAGGGCGAGCTCGAAGCGTTCGAACGGCGGCATCACGTACGCGCCGGCCACCCGATGGCGGACGACGGAGAGCATCTCGCGCGCGATGGCGACGCCTTCCTTGCGCGCTTCGGGACCGCCGCCGGCCTTGCGCATCCGCTCGCGCACGCTGTCGGGCACCTGCATGCCCGGCACCTCGTTGTGGAGGAACTCGGCGTTGCGATAGCTCGCCAGCGGCAAGAGCCCGACGAGCACGGGGAGACCGAGCGGCTCGATGTCGGTGAGGAACTTCTCGAGCACGGCTGGATCGTAGACGGGCTGCGTCATCACGATCTCGGCGCCCGCCTCCTTTTTTTGCTTGAGGCGAGCGAGCTCGCGCTCGTAGTTGAGCGCGGCCGGCTCGGCGCCCGTGGCAAGCACGAAGCGCGTGCCCGATCCGAGCGGTTTTCCCCCGGGATCGATGCCGTGATTGAGGCGCGCGGCGAGCTTCAGGATGCCGATCGAGTCGAGGTCGTAGACCGCCGACGCATCGGGAAAGTCGCCCATCTTCGGCGGATCCCCGGTGATGACGACGAGGTTCTTAACGCCGAGCTCGTGCGCCGCGAGAAGGTGCGCGAGCGTCGCGAGTAGGTTCCGGTCACGACCGCAGACGTGGAGGATGGTCTCGACGCCATGCTCCTGGACGCGCACCGCCATCGCGAGGTTGCCCATGCGAGCCTGCGCGCGCGCGCCGTCGGCGATGTTCACGACGTCGACCCCGCCACGCTTCAGCATCTTCGCCGCGGCGATCGACTTGGTGAGGTCGAGGCCGACCGGCGGGTTGACCTCCACCGAAACGACGAATTTCCCGCGCGCGATCTTCGACGCGAGGCTGCTGCGGTCGGCGAACGGCACCGCCTTCGCAGCCCCGGCGAGCGCGGCGGGCGGCGGATCGGCGGACCAAGACTGGAACGTGTCGCTGCCGCGCGCGTTGACGAGGTCGGAGTCGGGCGGCGAGCTCTTCGAGTCGCTGGAGCCGATCATGCGCGCAGCAGCGGCGATCCGCTTCACGTGGTCGGGGGTGGTGCCGCAACAGCCGCCGACCAGCTTCACGCCGAGCTTGTACATGCGACGCGCGTAGACGCCGAAGTACTCGGCGGTCGACACGTAGACGAGACGGTCGTCGACGCGACGCGGAAGACCGGCGTTGGGCACCGCCCACACAGGGAGGCCCGTCTCGAGCATGGGCTGCACGGCCTCGAGGACGTTCATGGGGCCGTCGCAGCAGTTGACGCCGACCACGCTTGCGCCCCACTCCTTCATGAGGCGCGCGACCTCCGCCGAGGTGGTGCCGTCGGCCATGCGGTTGTGCTCGTCGACCGAGGCCGATGCGATCACGGGCACGGTGCCGCCGGCCGCGAGGACCGCGGCCTCGATGACGACGCGCAGCTCGTTGGTCTGGCGGAACGTCTCGACGAGGAGCGCATCGACGCCGCTCGCCACGAGCGCGCGCGCCTGCTCGCCGAGCGCGAGACGCACCTTGGTGATGTCGTCGGGCGACGCCTCGCCGAGGAAGTAGCCGGAAGGGCCGATGGCGCCGACCACGAAGCCCTTCGCGCCCGCCGCCTCGCGCGCGATGCGGACGCCCGACTCGTTGAGGGCCGCCACCTTGGGCGATAGGCCGTGCTTGTCGAGGCGCATGGCGTTCGCGCCGAACGTGTTGGTCTCGATGACGTTGGCGCCGGCGCGCACGTAGTCCTCATGGACCTTGCGAATGAGCTCGGGGCGCGTGAGGTTGAGCTCCTCGAGACACGCGTTGTAGAGCACGCCGCGCTCGAAGAGCTGCGAGCCCATCGCGCCGTCGACCACGAGCGGTCCGGCCGCGAGCGCCTCGAGAAAGGTGGCCATGGCACGAGGAGTTAGCGCGTGGAGGTGGCCGCGCGCAAGGACCGCGGATTTCCCGGGCGCGCTCGGAGTAGCATCGCGGCTGATGCCGGAGCCCCTGCAGAGCCTCGCACGAGCCTTTCCCGACGTGCGAACGAGCGACGATGCCGCCGATCGCGTCGCCTATTCGCGCGATCTCTGGCCGAGGCATCACCTCGCCGTGCGAGCAGGCAACGTCGGCGAGCATCGTCCGGCGGGGATCGTGTGGCCTCGAACCACGGACGAGGTCTCGCGCATCGTCCGCTGGGCCCATGACAGCGGTACGCCCATCGTGCCGTTCGGGGCCGGGAGCGGGGTCTGCGCGGGAGTGCTTCCGCAGAAAGACATCATCGTCCTCGACCTGAAGAAGATGACGCGATGGCGCGCCCTCGACGAGCGCGCGCTCACGCTCGAGGTCGAGGCCGGGCAAATGGGGCTGCCGCTCGAAGAGGATCTGAATCGTCGCGGCTACACGCTCGGTCACTTTCCTTCGTCGATCCTGTGCAGCACGGTCGGCGGCTGGGTGGCGGCACGCAGCGCGGGTCAGTGCTCGGGCATGTACGGCAAGATCGAGGACATGGTCCTCGCGCTCGAGTGCGTCACGGGCACCGGCGAGATCGTCGAGCTCCGGCACCGCACCAGCGGGCCGAACTTGATCCCGCTCGTGATCGGGAGCGAGGGCACGCTCGCCATCGTGACGAGCGCGACGCTGCGGCTCCATCGCAAGCCGGAGGCGCGCGCGTTCGCGGGATTCTCGTTTCCCACCACCGAGCACGGCTGGGAGGCGATGCGCGCGATGTTCCAGGCGGGGCTGCGTCCCGCGGTGTCGCGGCTCTACGATCCGTTCGACGCGATGCTCGCGCGGCGCGGCTCGGTGAAGAAAGACGGCGCGGACTCGGGAGGCACGCCGGGGCTGGGCGCGGCCGCGCTCCGCAGCGTGCTGCGACGCCCGGGCGCGATCAACGAGCTGCTCGACGGCGCGTTCGGCAGCAAGATGCTCGGCGGATCGCTGGTGGTCCTCATCTTCGAAGGCGAAGGCGACGGCCCTTCGCGCGACATGGAGCAGGCGCGCGCGCTCTTCGAGACCATGCGCGCGAAGTACGAGGGCGAGGGCCCGGCGCGCAAGTGGCTGCTCCATCGCTATTCCGCGAGCTATCGGCAGGCGCCGGTGTTCGCGGCCGGGCTCTTCTCCGACACGATGGAGGTCGCGGCGCCGTGGTCGAAGCTGCGTGCGCTCTACGACGGCGTGCGGCGCGCGCTCGGCGAGCACGTGTTCGTGATGGCGCACCTCAGCCACGCTTATCCCGACGGCTGCTGCATCTACTTCTCGTTCGCGGGCACCGCGGCGAAAGGCGCGGGCGTGACGCCGGCTTCGGGCTGGGACGAGCGCTGCGAGGTGACCTACGACCGCGCCTGGAAGGCCGCGATGGCCGCCGCCATCGAGGCTGGCGGCACGCTCGCCCACCACCACGGCGTCGGGCGTTCGAAGGCGCCGCGCATGGCGCACGAGCTCGGTGCGGGCGGCGTCGACAGCGTTCGCGCGCTGATGCGGGCGTTCGATCCGAAGGGCATCTTGAACCCCGGCAACCTCCTGCCGCCGCCGACACCGTCGCCCTACGTCGATGACGCGCACCCGAGGCAGATCCGCGAGAGCGAGAGCGAGAGCGAGAGCGAGAGCGAGCGAAAGAACGAAAGGATTGCATGAGCAGCACGGCGGACAACATCGAGATCGACACCGCGAGCCTCCTCGTCGGCGTGCCGGCTTCGAAGAAGCTCGATGCGCTCGAGACTGCGCTCGCGGCGCGCGGGTTCACGCTTGGCGTCGCGCTCGATCGCGCCGGCCCGCCTACGATCTCCGTCGGCGAGTGGCTC
>JAYTOQ010001012.1:0-2393 GCA_043747665.1 Polyangiaceae bacterium
GTTTTCTTCGCCGTTCAGCGCCCGCTCATCCCGCTGTTTGCGCACGTCGGGTACTTCGGCGCCGGCATTCTGCTCATGTTCTGGTGCTGGCGGAACGTCTGCAACGAAGCTCGTCGCCTCGGTTTCGGCATGAACGCGGCGCTCGGCATGGCGTTCTTGATGCTGTTCAACAGCCAGTCACGCGGCGCCGTGGACCTCATGCCGATCGTGTTGCCGCTCGCGACCGTCGCAGCGGCTCGCCTGCCGTGGACGCCGCGCCGGCTCTGGGAGCTCGCGCTCATCACGTTCGTTGCCTCGAAGCTCTGGTACTCCATCGTCCAGAGACCGAAGTTCGATTTCGCGAGCATCATGGACAACGTCGGTCCCTGGATGTCGAACGACTCCTACGTCGCCCACGGCATCCTCTCCATCGGTGCGTCCATCTGGATCCTCTGGATGAGTCGCCAGAAGCCGCCGGACAACGACATCGTCTGGCTCTCCGAAGAGCAGCCGCAATAGACGGTCGCCTCGACGGGGGTTCAGAAGGAGCGGACGGCTTCGATCACGGCGCTCTGCTCGTCGTGCCCGAGTTGCATGAAGAACGGCAGCCGCACGAGCTGATCGGAGACGCGTTCGGTCACCGGGCACTGCCCCTCGCGTCCGCCGAGCTTCTGGCCCATCGGCGACAGATGCAGCGGCACGTAATGGAAGACCGATTTCACGCCGCGGGCGGCCAGGTGCGCGATGAAAGCGGTGCGCGCCTCGAGACCGGGGAGCAGCAGATAGAACATGTGGAACGTCTGCTCGCAGTCGGCGGGCACGATGGGGAGGCGCACGCCGCGCTTGTCCGCCCAACCCGCGAGCTCGCTCGCATAGCGCTCCCAGATACGCTGCCGTGCGGTCTGGATCTTTGCCGGTGCCTCGAGCTGCGCGACCAGGCCCGCCGCCAGCAGCTCCGAGAGGACCCAGCTCGAGCCGAGATCGACCCAGGTGTACTTGTCGACCTGCCCGCGGAAGAAGCGGCTGCGATTGGTCCCTTTCTCGCGGAAGATCTCGGCGCGCTCCACGAGCGCCGGATCGTTGATGATCAGCGCACCGCCCTCGCCGGACGAAAAGTTCTTGGTCTCGTGGAAGCTCTGCGTCGCGAGCACGCCGAAGCTGCCGAGCATCTTCCCTCGGAAGCGCCCGTAGAGGCCGTGCGCGTTGTCCTCGACGACCGCGATGTTCCGCGGCGCTGCGATGCTTGCGATCGCGTCCATGTCGCAGGCGATACCTGCATAATGCACGGGCACGATGACCTTCGTGCGATCGGTCACCAGCGACGCGAGCTGCTTGTCGTCGAGGTTCAGCGTGTCCGGTCGGATGTCGGCGAATATCGGCGTCGCGCCGCGGAGGACGAACGCGTTCACCGTCGAGACGAACGTGAACGACGGCACGATGACCTCGTCGCCAGGCCCGACGTCGAGGAGCAGCGCGCTCATCTCGAGCGCATGCGTGCACGACGTGGTGAGGAGCACGCGCTTCGCGCCGAGAGCGGCCTCGAGGATCTTCTCCGCGCGGCGCCCGTAGTGACCGTCACCGGCGACGTGATTGCGCGCGAACGCGTCCTTCATGTACTCGAGCTCGGGCCCGACGAACGGCGGCTTGTTGAACGGGATCATGCCTCGTCGCCTGCGCCCCAGATGAGTGAAGGCGCCTCGGGGCCCTTCATGAAGAGGAGGTCCAGCACCGTCACCTGTGGATCGTACGGCGGATGGAGCTGCTCGTATTCGGGATAGCGATACTCGATGTACTCGAGCCCGATGTTCGCGTCGCGGAACAGCGCGTCATCGATGTAGTCCTTCGCGGAGGGCCCGCTCAGGTAGTGGTCGCAGCCCACCTTCTTCACGATCTCGACGAGTCGCTCGGTCTTCGTGCCCGACACGCCAAGCTCGGAGGAGCGAACGAAACGCCGGCCGTCGAGGATGCCCAGCGCTCGCGCGAGCTCGAGGGTGGTCTCGATGTCGAAGTCGCAGAGCAGCTCCGGCCGCTTCGCGTAGAAGCTCTCGAGCAGGTGCGCATAGGCGCCGAAGAACGGCGCCTTGCCGTAGCTCTGACGGAGCGTAGCGGCGTGCTTCTTCGCCCAGTCCTCGGTCCACGCGATGCGCGCGTCCTTGAGGAGCAGGCCTTCCGAGACGTTGCCTCGCGAGAGCACCGGGATGGTGAGCCACTTCGTGCCCTGCGTGGTCTTCACGCGGTTCCGGTTGCGCCAGCCGTGCTTGTCGTACTGCACGTCGTCGTAGAAGACGAAGACGTCGGCGCGATGGATCAGATCGAAGACCCCGCGCCACGGGATGTACGACGGCTGGAGGATCACGCACGTGGTGGGCATCGGAAGGTGCGTTGGCCACGACACGAGATAGCGCGTGGCGCAG
>JAYTOQ010001013.1:0-1806 GCA_043747665.1 Polyangiaceae bacterium
CCGTGCACGAGGTGAGCCCGCTCACTGCGTACGCGTGGAGACGGAGCGTGCGCGCGCGGCCGTCGACCGGCGCGAGCTTGCCCTCCACATCCCACGCGACGAGGGCGTCCTTCTCGAACGGGAAGAGGACGGGAACATGCTTCATGATGGTCCACGGGGCTACGCGCGTGGGCGCGGTAGCGGGCGAAGGCACCGCGACGATCTGCCCGTTCGGCGGCGGGGGGCGCGTGTCGAGCTCCGTGGGTGACGTGGTAGCGGCCCAGCTCGCGCTCGGGCACACGACGGCGAGCGTGACGTAGTCGCCCTCGGCGAGCCGCGCACATGCCGTCGAAATCCGAGGCAAAGCAGCACACCTGCGCACACGCCTGTGGCGGCGACGCCCGCGTTCCGGAGCACCTCGCATCTCCAGGGCGCGTGCATGCGGGGCCGACCTCTACTGGCGCCCGAGACAGACCGCGGGACGACGGCGGGACCGGAGCTCGCCGCCGCTTGCGCGGAGGACCGCTCTCTTGCTTTCGCGCAGAGCTCCGAACGCAACCGGGAGTGAGTAGGCGGGCGACCGCGACCGTCTTCGCGACAGCGAGCGGACCAACGCTTGCAGCGCGGGCCTCATGATTACCGCCAAGGGATATGCCGCCACGCATTCGTACAGCCGCCTCAAACCGATCGTGTTCGATCGGAATGATGCCGAGCCGAACGAGGTGGAGATCGAGGTGCTCTTCTGTGGCGTGTGCCACTCCGACATTCACCAGGTGAAGAACGAGTGGGGGAATACCGTATATCCCAGCATGCCGGGCCACGAGATCGTTGGCCGCGTACGCAGCGCGGGCGCTGCGGTCACGCGTCACAAAGTCGGTGACCTCGTCGGCGTCGGCTGCATGATGGACAGCTGCCACAGCTGCGGGCCTTGCCGCAGCGGCGAAGAGCAGTACTGCGAAGGCCCGAACAGCTGGCTCGCGACGTACAACGGCCCGATGGTGCCGAAGGCGATGGCGTCGACGAAAGAGAATCAATACGGCCGTGACAACACCTATGGCGGCTACTCCAATGTGGTCGTCGTGCGCGAAGACTTCGTGCTGAAGATCCCCGCCGGGCTCGATCCTGCGAAGGCGGCGCCGATCCTCTGCGCCGGCGTGACCACCTTCTCACCGATGCAATACTGGAAGGTGGGCCCCGGAATGCACGTCGGCGTCGTGGGGCTCGGTGGCCTCGGCAATCTCGCGGCGAAGCTCGCCCAGGCGCTCGGCGCGAAGGTGACCGTCTTCACCACGAAGAAGGAGAAGATCGAGGAGGCGGCGAAGCTAGGCGCGACCGGCGTGCTCGAAAGCGACAAGACCGCGATCGAGGCTCTCAAGGGCAGCCTCGACTTCATCCTCTCGACGGTGCCGGAGAAGCACGACCTCAATCCGTTCATCTCGTGCCTGAAGCGCAACGGGACGATCTGCGTCGTCGGCGCGCTCGAGCCGCTCGCGCCCGTCGACAACATGGAGCGCGCGATACATCGGAAGAACGTCGCAGGATCGCTCATCGGCAGCATCAAGGGCACCCAGGAGGTGCTGGACTTCTGCGCGAAGAACGATGTGACGCCGGATATCCAGATCATCGATATCCAGGACATCAACGACGCCTACAAGAAGGTCGAAGACGGAGACGCGCGGTTCCGATTCGTGATCGACATGAAGTCGCTCGCGAGTGAGATGCATTAGTTAGTTCTCGTCCCAAAACGCCCAATTCGCCGACAATTCGTGGCTTTTGGAGGCCAACATCCCGCGCGTGGCTCGTTCGCCGACTGCATGTACATGTATG
>JAYTOQ010001014.1:0-3579 GCA_043747665.1 Polyangiaceae bacterium
CCGCATGCGCTCGCGATGGCGGGAACGCTGGGTAGCGCAGCGTCGGTGCTCGAAGGCGTAGCCCTCGAGCGCGAGCGTCTCGCGCCGCTCCGCGCGAGCGCGACGCGCGTCATCGATACGACGACGCTCAGCGTCCACGAGCTGCGACGGGCAGTACTAGCCGCTTTCGGACCAGCGTCCGGCGCCGTCGAGCGCATGACGGTGCGGGTCATGTCGTTCGGCTTCAAGTACGGCGCCCCCGCCGACGCGGACCTCGTGTTCGACGTGCGCTTCCTGAAGAACCCGTACTTCGTGCCGGAGCTCAAGCGCGTGCCTGGCACCGATCCGCGCGTGCGCGAATACGTGATGGGTCTCCCGGAGACCGCCGAGCTCCTCGAGAAGACGCTGAGCTTGCTCGCGTACGTCGTGCCGAAATACGAGCGCGAAGGTAAGAGCTACCTCACCATCGCGTTCGGCTGCACCGGCGGAATGCATCGCAGCGTGGTGCTTGCCGAGCACGTCGCGAGCGCGCTCGACGAGCTTTTGCAGGGGCGGACAACGCGGCCGAGCAGCGCGGGCGCCGAGCCTACGACCAAGATCGACATCGCCGTGGTTCATCGCGACATCGCCCGCGGGGAACCGTCCCCCAAGACCCGAACGCTCGGCGACGCTAGCTCAGCGGTCCCGCCGGCCCCAGCACGAGACCCAGCACGAGACCCAGCACGAGACCCGGAACGAGACGCACGATGAGTGACAGCGCCGCCGCGAAGTTTGCGATCGTCAACGACCTCGGTCTCCACGCGAGGGCCGCAACGAAGCTCGTGCAGCTGGCATCAAAGTATCCCTGCGACGTGCAGCTCTCGCATCAGGGTCAGTCCGCGAACGCAAAGAGCGTGATGGGCGTGCTTCTCCTGTGCGGCTCCAAGGGCACCGTCGTCGAGGTGACCGCCACGGGCGGGCAGGCCAAGGAGTGCGTGAAGGCCATCGGCGAGCTCATCGCGTCGCGATTCGGAGAGCCTAGCTGATGGCGGAGCGTCGCAGCACACCGCCGAAGGGATCGCGCAAGAGCGCGCCTCCCGAGCGGCCTTCGGGAGGGAGCCTGGTCGCAGAGCGCCCGTCCGGATCGGTGCTGCCCGCCGCGCATTCCAGCAGCTCGGCGATCCCTTCGGCGCCGCCGTCGATCCCGCCGAGCATGTTCGACCTCGATCACCAGGACGCGGTGACGCTCAAGGGCATCGCCGGTTCGCCCGGCGTCGCAGTCGGTCCTGCGCTCGTGCTCGGTGACCTGCGCGCGTCGTTCGTGCGCCGTCACGTGCACACTGCACAGATCCAGCAGGAGCTCGATCGCGTCCAGGCCGGCGTGCAGGCGGCGAAGGCGACGCTGCAGGCGGTCGACTCGCGGATGCCGAAGGCGATGCGCGAGGCTTCGGCGATCCTCGAGGCGTATCAGATGATGCTGTCGGACCCCACGCTGCACGATCTCATCGACACGAAGATCCGCAAGGAGAAGAAGTGCGCCGAGTGGGCGGTCTCGGAGGCGAGCGCGGAGATCGTCGCGTTGTTCGGACCGCGCGACTCCGGCGATCGCGACGCGTACATCTCCGAGCGACGCCACGACGTCGAGTTTGTGTGCGACCGGCTCCTCCGCGCGCTCGTCGGCGAGGAGCCGCAGCACTCGGTGCGCCTAGACGAGCCGATGATCGTGGTGGCGCGCGATTTGTCGCCCGCCGACACCGCCAGCATGGTGCGCGAGCCCGCGCTCGCATTCGTCACCTGCGTCGGCACGCGCACGAGCCACACGTCGATCATGGCGCGCGCGCTCGAGATCCCGTGCGTCGTCGGCGTGAACGACGCGCTCGAGCAGATCCGCACCGGCGACATCCTCGTCGTCGACGGCCTCACGGGTCAGGTCTTCGTGCACCCCACGGACCAGTCGATCCGCGAAGCGCGCATGCGCTCCGAGCAGCACCTCGCCTTCGCCCGACGGCTCCTGTCGGCACGTCACAAGCCGGCCGTCACCGCCGACGGCGTAGCGCTGGCGCTGAAGGCGAACGTCGAGCTCCCCGCCGAGGCCATCCTCGCCGTCGATCACGGCGCGCAGGGCATCGGACTCTACCGCACCGAGTTCCTCTACATCGATCGCACCACGCAGCCCGGCGAGGACGAGCAATACGAGGTCTACCGAGCGATCGTCGAGGCAGTCAGCCCGCAGCCCGTGACGCTGCGCACGTTCGACATCGGCGGCGACAAGTTCGCGAGCACCTTCCAGATGCCCGCGGAGATGAACCCGGCGCTCGGCCTGCGCGCGGTGCGCCTCGCGCTGAAGCAGCCCGAGGTCTTCCTCACGCAGCTCCGCGCCATGGTGCGCGCCAGCGCGCATGGCGACGTCCGCATCATGGTGCCGATGGTGTCGAGCGTGCACGAGATGCGCGAGGTGAAGCGCCTCATCGCGCAGGCCCGCGAGCAGGTGCGCGCGCGCGGCCAGGCGTTCGAGGAGCACATCCCACTCGGCATGATGATCGAGGTGCCGGCTGCGGCGATCATGGCCGACGTGTTCGCCCGCGAGGCGGAGTTCTTCAGCCTCGGCACCAACGATCTCGTGCAGTATGCACTCGCTATCGACCGTGCGAGCCAATCGCTCGCCGCGCAGGCGTCGCCGTTCGACCCCGCCATCTTGCGCATGATCAAGTTCGTGACCGACGCCGCAAAGGCGCGCGGGATTCCGGTGTCGCTCTGCGGAGCAATGGCGTCTGACCCGCTCGCCGCGTGTCTGCTCGTCGGGCTGGGGCTGCGTGAGCTTTCCATGGAGGCCGCGGCCATTCCCGAGATCAAGGAGGCGCTCCGCCGCGTCAACGTCCCCGAGGCCGAGGCCATCGCCGAGCAGGCGCTTGCGTGCGACAGCGCCGACGCCGTCGAGGAGCTGCTAGCCCGTGAGCTCGCGCCGCGCCTCATCGATCTCCTCGCGGGCATCGCCGAGGACGTGTCGATCACACGCTCGAGCGCGCCGCCGCCTCCGAGCGAGCCCTGAGCGTCGCGACCGCGATGGCACGCGTGCGCGCAGCAGACCGCCCGGCGCGGCTTCGGCTCGCCGCGAGCGCCGTCGCAGCCATCGTAGCGACGCTCTCCTCACGCGATGCTCATGCGACGCCGTCGGCCAAGCTCGTTTACGTGCGCGGCCCCGAGACCGCGGCCTGCCCCGACGAGTCGCAGCTCCGCCGCGCCGTCGCGACGCGCATCGGATACGACCCGTTCTTCGCGACGGCGTCGAAGACGGTGATCGCGCAGATCTCGCGCGCGAAGGCCGGCTATCGCGGCAAGATCCAGATCATCGGAGACGACGGCGGCATTCGCGGCGAGCGGGAGCTCGCGACGCGCGGTGACGACTGCTCGGAGCTCGTCAGCGCCCTCGCGCCGTGAGCGAGCTCGTCGCGGAGCGGCTCACCTTCCTGCGCGTGCGCCGTCGATCCGCTCAATCACGAACGTCCGAACGGCGCGGTCGGCCTCCTCGCCCTTCACCAGCATCGCGAAGTGGCCGGCATCGAGGGTGACCAGCTTCGCGCCGGCATTGGCGGCATACCTGCGCGCGCTCTCGTACGACGC
>JAYTOQ010001015.1:0-6363 GCA_043747665.1 Polyangiaceae bacterium
TACTACACGACCGATCTGCGCAGTCGCATGTACTCCTACGACGTCAAGTGGCCCGCCGGTACGCACTATCTCTACGGCAGCGTCAGCATGGAGCTCATCTGGGACGCGATGAATCGCCGGCTGGGCGGCAAGACGTTGGCGCAGTACTTCGAGGAGCGCATGTGGGGCCCGCTCGGGGCCGAATACCCCGCGGCTTGGTCGCTCGACAGCGCGTCGTCCGGCATCGAGAAGCTGTTCGGCGGCTTCAGCGCCACGACGCGCGACCATGCGCGGATGGGTCTCCTCTTCCTTCACGAAGGGGTCATGAACGGCCATGCCGTGGTCCCGGCGGAGTGGATTCGCGAATCGCTCGTGGTCGATCCGATCGCCGGCGTCGTCCAGACCACCGATGGCAACGTCAAGCGCGGAAAGTATCAGTGGTTCTGGAGCCCCGACGAGCGGAGTCACTACTTCGCAAAAGGATATCGCGGCCAGTACGTATTCGTGATTCCCGACAAGCACATGGTATTCGTTCGATTCGGAGACGATTACGGCGACGTGGACTGGCGCTCGTTGTTCACGCAGATCGCCGACGAGCTCGCGACGCCGCAGCCATGAAGCGGACATGGGCCACGCTGGTGGCAACGCTCCTGGCGTTCGCGCGGCCTGCGCATGCCGCAGGTCCGGATCCGGTCGCCGCGCCGCTGCCGTCCAGGGACATCCGCTGGTCCGTGGCGCTCGGCGGCGCCGCCGATGCGGGCGGCCTTCCGCACCCCGCGGCGGGCGTCGTGCTCGGCTTCGACGTCCGCCGCGGCGCGCTTGGCTTTCATCTCGCGGCGTCGGGTTTCGTGCCGCAGGTCGAGAACGGCCAGCACGTCGGTCTCTTCGATCTGGTCGGGACGGTGTGCGCGCTCGCGCCGATCGGATCGCGCTTCGACGTCGGCGCATGTGGTGGCCTCGGCGCCGGCCTGTTGCGCGCGGCGGACAGCGTGGCGGCGCGCCCTGAAGGCGTGGCGATCACGCGCTTCGACGTCGTGCTCGTCCCCGGGCTCCTGCTCTCCCTCGAGGCCGGCACGGTGATCGGTCCGCTCCGCACGAGCGCCGGAGAAGCGTCCCGCAGCGCGCTGTTCTCGTTCCGCGGCTCGCTCGGCGTGCTCGTACGTCTCTGGTGAGCTCGAGCGCATGTGCGCGCGCATAAATGTTTCCTCGCGCATGCGGGGGCAGCGAGAGCCGAGCTCGAATGAGCCGACACCGGCGCCGTATGTAAGTCATTTCTGCGCCGTCTCAATGCGCGACAACGACGGCAACCGGCACGCCCGGCCATAGACTCGCGCCATGAGTAGAATTGCTCTCGTCCTCGGCGCCGTCATCGCCGGCAGCGTGCTCTCGGTCGCATCGATCTCCGCGTGCGGAAGCGCCACGCCGACGATCCCCTTCGACCCGCCCGCGACTCCGGGCACCGAGATCGAAGGCGGCATCGGCTCGAGCGGTGGCTTCGGCGAAGGCGGCACCGTCGAGGCCGGTAAGCCCGGCTGCGTCGGTCTGCAGTGCCAGCAGCATGCGTGCGCGGGCGGAGCGTCCACCACCGTGACCGGCACCGTGTACGACCCGGCGGCCAAGAACCCGCTCTACAACGTGGTCGTCTACGTGCCGAATGCGCCTGTGAAGGACCTGCCTAAGGGCGCGACCTGCGACTCGTGCGACTCCCTCTACAGCGGCAGCCCGATCGTCACCACGCTCACCGATGCCAAGGGCAAGTTCACGCTGAAGGACGTACCCGACGGCCCGAACATCCCGCTCGTCATCCAGATCGGCAAGTGGCGGCGCCAGATCACCATCGCCAACGTCGGGCAGTGTATCGACAATCCCCAGACCGACCACAGCCTGCGATTGCCGAAGAATACCCAGGAAGGCGATATCCCCAATATCGCCATCTCCACCGGTGGTTCGGATTCGCTCGAATGCCTACTTCATCGCGTCGGGCTCGATGATACGGAATACAACGGCGGCCCCGGCGGCGCTGGTCATCTCCATATCTTCCAGGGCGGACCGACCGGCTTCGGCGGCGGACCCAACACGTCGCCGCCTGGTCCCGCCAGCGCGAGCGGCCTCTGGAGCTCGGCGACCGAGCTCGCGAAGTACGACATCGTCCTGCTCTCCTGCGAAGGCCAGGAGACGTCGTCGATGAATCAGCAGGCGCTCTCCGACTACGCGTCCGCGGGCGGCCGCGTGTTCGCGTCGCACTTCCACTATTCGTGGTTCAACTCCGGGCCGTTCGGGAGCTCGAACCTGGCGTCGTGGACGCCGGGCACGAACGACCTCGGTGACATCACCTCCTCGATCGTGACCACGCTCCCGTCGGGCGCGCCGTTTTCCAAGGGCATTGCGCTCCAGGACTGGCTTGCCAACGTCAACGCGCTCTCCGGCGGCAAGCTCGCCATTCAGTCTGCGAAGCACAACGCCGATGTCACGGCCATGCACACCGCGTCGCAGCCGTGGATCAAGGCCGAGTCGAAGTCGCCGGGCGCGACCGAGTACTTCACGTTCAACACGCCGACGACAGCTGCGCCTGCGATGCAGTGCGGTCGCGTCGTCTACAGCGATCTCCACGTGGGCGCGGCCTCGAAGGACTACCAGGGCTTCAACCCCACGGTACCGACGGGGTGCGGCTCCGGCGATCTCTCTCCGCAAGAGAAGGCGCTCGAGTTCATGCTCTTCGATCTCTCGTCGTGCGTCGTCCCCGACAGCCAGCCGCCGGCGCCGCCCGTCGGCGGCGTGAAGTAGGTCGCGCAGTAGCGCCGTAGCTCAGAAACCGGAGGCGCAGCAGAGCGTGCGCGGCGCCGTGTAGGTCTCGCTCCCGAGCACCTGTGCGGGCATGCTCACGCCGCAGCCGAGCGACGGCGTGTAGCGGTAGGAGGCGCCCGTCATGTCGGCGCCGGCCATCGCGCACGTACCGTCGACGCTCACCGAGCGAACGGAGGCCGTGCACGCTTGGTCGGAGAAGGCCTCGAGTGTGCCCGCGCACGCCTCGGCCTTGCACGAGCAGGTGCTGCTGCACGAGCGCCCGTCGGTGACCGAAGTGGCGACGACGGTGCGGAACGGGAGGTGACTGGGGCACGCGATGTTTCCGTCGTGCACGATGCAGGTGAGCCCGCCGAAGGCTAAAGCAGGTCGCTTGACGCAGATCTCGCCGGCGCTGCACATGCCGCCGGACGCGTCCGTCGGGACAGCGCCCGTGCAGTAGGTGGCCAGCCTCGGACTGCCGAGGCCGGGATTGACCTTGGCTCCGCAGCTTGTCGGCGCGGGGCCGTTCGCCCCCACGACGAACGCGACGGGCAGTGGAAGCGTCGCGCTGACGACGCTGCACTGTCCAGCGACCGCTTTCAGAGGCATCGCGATGCCCCCGCAGACGACCCCCGATTTACTGCCGATTCCGCCGCCGCAGGAACTGCCGCTCGGGACGCAGTTGCACGCACAGTTGCCGCGGCCGGACGTCTGGAGCGTGGTCGCCTGCGGGTACTCCGCCGGGCAGATCCCGTTCGGCCCTCCTGCGCCTCCGAACAGGATCGTAGCGGGGCTCCAGCCGGCGACATCGGGAAGACAGACCAGGCTCGGACCGCACGACTTGACCTTGGGATCGACGCCGGCGTCGTCGATGAAGCCGCCGCCCGTGGTGGATCCGTCGCCGCCGCCGCCGTCGTCGTTGGCGGTGCCGCCTTCGCCGATGCCGATGAACGCTCCGTCCGGGAGGCGTCCGCCGTCGGGCTCGAGGAGGTTGCCCGGACCGTCGCTCGTCGCGAGATCGCCGCTGCCGTTGAGCTGGTTGCACCCGCCGCCGAGGATGACTGTCGCGGCACCCACCGCGAGGACGGCCGACGCGCTCGCGAGCGCAAGACCCAGCGACGCGCTCGACGTCCTGGAAGACCGGCGCGCGGAGCTCCTCACCATCACTCCAGCTTAGCTCAGCCCGAGAAATGGTAACGTCTACCTCTTGCGACCGCTCACGCTTCTGGCGAGCGTCTCGACGACGGAGGGCGAGCTCCAGCTCCGGCGGCGGGCGCCCAACGAGTTCCTGATCACGATCGACGGCCGCGTGCTCATGGCGAGCAGCGACCGTCGCTCCGAAGAGGCGGTCGCGACGTTGGCCTGCAAGGCGATCGCGAGCGTGAAGGCGCCGCGGGTGCTGATCGGCGGGCTCGGCATGGCCTACACGCTGCGCGCCGCGCTCGACGCGTTGCCCGCGGCTGCGCACATCACCGTCGCCGAGCTCA
The DNA here is from genome assembly GCA_043747665.1 of Polyangiaceae bacterium. Classification (GTDB taxonomy): domain Bacteria; phylum Myxococcota_A; class Polyangia; order Polyangiales; family Polyangiaceae; genus Labilithrix. The sequence goes on from JAYTOQ010001015.1 coordinate 4,251, forward strand.
CCGCGGAGGTGGAGACGTGGTGCCGCGCAGAGCTCGCGCCTCTCACCGACGGCGCGGTCCTCGATCCGCGCGTGACCATCGTGATCGGCGACGTCGGTCGCGTGATCGCGACCGCGCCCGCGGGCGCCTACGACGCGATCATCCTCGACCTTTACGAAGGCCCGCACGCCACGTCGAAGCGACCGGACGAGCCTTTTTACGGGCGAATCGCGCTTGCCCGCAGCTACGCGGCCCTCTCGGAGGGCGGCGTGCTCGCGATCTGGTCGGAGGACATCAACACCGGCTTCGCGCGGCGCATGACCGACGCGGGCTTCACTACCACCGTGCATCAGCCTGGCGGCCGGCGCGCCTACGGAGTCTATCTCGGCGCTCGCGCTCGCCCCGCGAGCCCTCGCGATCGCCCTCGCGATCGCCCTCGCGATCGCGATCGCGATCGCGGTCGCAGCGGTGGAAACGCAAAAGGCCCGGCACCGCGCTGAACGCGTTGCCGAGCCGAGAGCGAATCTCGATCGAAGATCAGTACTGGCGCGGCGGATCGAACGGCGAGGGCGCCGGCGGTGCACCGTACTGCTGCGGGACCTGGCCGAACTGCGGTGCGGCCGGCGGCATCGATGCGTAGCCGGGCGCGTTGATCTGCGGCATCGGCGGAGCGTATGCGCCCTGCGGCGGATACGATGGCTGCTGGAGCTGCGCCGGCTGGAACGACGGCGGTGCGCCGTACTGCTGGTGCTGCGACGCGGGGCCGAGGGCCGGAGCGCCTCCGCCTTGCATGACCTGCGACGCGACCGCGGTGACGGCGCGCGCGCCCACCATGTTGTTCTTCATCGGCGCGAGCAGGCCGAAGAACGCGTTGGAGATGGTCATCTTGAGCGAGACGGGGCCGCGCTCGCCGATGCCGCGAACCTTCAGCTTCTTCTTCCAGGGCAGCCCGGCGAGCTTCGCTTCCTGGACGTTCGACCACGGGAGCGAGTCGATCGCGTGGAGGCGCTGCGTCGTCGGCCGGATGAAGCTCCAACGATGGTCGACGAGGATGAGACGCTGGTCGGTCGCGAGCACCAGGTACTGGCGGCGAATGAAGCCGAAGGCCCACCACGGCATGTAGCCGGTGACCGTCTGGCCGAGGAGCTGCTCCCCAGGGTTGAGGATGCCGCGAGAAAGGAGCTGAACATGAAGATCGCTGAAGAACATTGGGCTGAAAACCTCCGCGACCCCACTCTACGGGGGGCCAGACAGGATCCTTCCTCGGGGGGGAGCGTTCTTCACGTAGAGGTCGAACCAGCGGATCATCTCGAACGCGAGCTGCTCGTTCGATTCCATCGACGCGTACCAGTGCGGCTCGTGGGGCAGCATCACGAGGCGCGTGGTGCCGCCGTTTCCGCGGACTGCCTCGTACAGCTTCGAGGCCTGGAGCGGCGTCGTGCCCGGGTTGGCGTCGTCGGCGCCGTGCACGAGGAGGAGAGGGAGCTTCAGCTTGTCGGCGAAGAAGAAGGGCGACGCCTCGAGGTAGACGCGCTGCGCTTCCCACACCGAGCGTCGCTCGTTCTGGAACCCGAACGGCGTGAGCGTCTTGTTGTACGAGCCGCTCGTCGCGACACCGGCGCGGAACAGCGCGGAGTGCGCGAGCAGGTTTACCGTCATGAGCGCGCCGTGGCTGTGACCCGTCACGCCGACGCGCTCGGGATCGACGACGCCGAGCGCCACCGCCTTCTCCACCGCCGCCGTCGCATCGGCGACCAGCTGCTCGAGGTAGTGGTCGTAGGCCTTCTTCGGATCGCCGACGATCGGGAACGACGCCCGATCGATGATCGCGTAGCCAGCGAGCAGCAGCAGCCGGTACTGCTCGAGGCGCGTGAACGTCTGCTCGGAGCCCGTGACCTGCCCCGCCTTCGACGCGTCCGCGTAGTCGAGCGGATAAGCATAGAGCACCGCAGGGATGCGCGTGCCCTCCTGGTAGCCGGGCGGCGTGTACAGCGTGAACGACAGGTCCATGCCGTCCTTGCGCTTGTACTTCACGAGCCGCTTCTTGATGGCGCGCACCGCCGGCGTGGGATCCGGCAGATGCGTGAGCGGACGCGTCACCGATGCGAACGAGGGCTCGCCCGCCGCCGCCGTG
>JAYTOQ010001016.1:0-2769 GCA_043747665.1 Polyangiaceae bacterium
GGCTACCTCGAGCGACGCGCGCGCTTCGGAGCGCTCCTCACGGACTTCACGCGCATTCGTCCCGGCTCGCTGCATCAGGCGTCGGGCGGCGTGCTCATCGTGCGCGCCGCCGACCTCATGACCGATCCCATCATCTGGGAGCGCATGAAGCGCATCATGCGCGAGCGTCGCATCGGCGCGGAGGACCCGCTGGGACCGCTCGGCCTCTATGCCACGACGCTGCGCCCCGTCCCCGTGCCGATCCGCGTGCGGGTGGTGCTCGTGGGCCCGCCGGATCTCTACGCGGCGTTGCTCGATGCCGACGCCGACTTCGCGGCGCTATTCCGCGTGAAGGTGGAGATCGAGCCGTCCATCCCGCGCACCACCGAGAACTTGCGCGCCCTCGACGCCTATCTCATGCAGATGGCGCGCGAGCGCGAGTGGGGGCAGTTTGATCGCGCGGCTCGCGCCACGCTGCTCGATCTCGCGACGCGCCTCGCCGGCGATCGCCAGAAAGTGTCGCTCATGCTCGCGCCGCTCGAGGAGACGGCGGCCTTCGCCAGCGCGCTGGCGTCGGCGCGCGCGCTCGTCGACGCGAACGAGCGGAACGACTGGGAGGAGCTCGGTCCGGCGTCCACGGCGCCGCGTCCGTTCCACGCCTCGACCACGCCGCCCAACAGCAAGGTCACCGCGGAGGACATCGAGATCGCCTGGCGCGAGCGTCGAGATCGCGCGGGCGCCGCCGAGCGTCACATCCGGGAGCTCACCATCCGCGGCGAGGTCTCGCTCGATACCGAGGGTTCGCGCGTCGGCGTGGTCAACGGGCTGTCCGTGTATTCTGCAGGCGACGTCGAGTTCGGCCAGCCCATGCGCATCACCGCCGTGGTCGCGCTCGGCCGCGAGGGCCTCGTCGACGTCGAGCACGAGGCGCAGCTCGGCGGCGCCATCCACACGAAGGGCGTCGCCATCATCCGCGGCTACCTCTCGCGCATCTTCGGCCAGGAGCGCCCGCTCAGCATCAAGGCGCAGATCGCCTTCGAGCAGAGCTACGGCGAGATCGACGGCGACAGCGCGTCGTCGAGCGAGCTCTTCGGCGTCCTGTCGGCGCTCTCCGAGGTCGGCATCGATCAAGGCATCGCCGTCACGGGCAGCGTGAATCAACTCGGGGAAATTCAGGCGATCGGCGGCGTCTGCGCCAAGATCGAGGGCTTTTACGAGCTGTGCCGCGTGCGTGGTCTCACCGGCAAGCAGGGCGTCATGCTCCCGCGCACGAACCTCGAGCACCTCGTCCTGCGCGAGGACGTCGCGCGCGCCATCGCCGAGGGCAAGTTCCATCTCTACGCCGTCGCCACCGTCGCGCAGGGCATCGAGGTCCTCACCGGCGTTCCCGCCGGCGAGCGCGACGCATCGGGGCGCTTCCCCGCCGCGAGCGTCTTCGGGCGCGTCGAGCGCCGCGTGATCGAGATTGCCGAGCGTCTCCGCGAGGCCGAGGCCCACCACGGCGGCGCGCCGGCGCTCGAGTCGATGGACGACGTGAGTCATGCAGACCTGAGCGATGCCGGGGACTACCGAGCCCGCTGACGGCGCGTCGGTCGAGCCGCGCAGCGCGCTCGATTCCATCGGCCAGCTCCTCCGTCCGGAGCTGGCCGATCTCGTCGCCTACGTCCCCCATGATCCGCCGGGCATCGAGGTGAAGCTCGACGCCAACGAGGCGCCGCCGGTCTCGCCGGCGGTGCGCGAGGTGGTGGCCCGCGCCATCGCGAGCGTGGCGCTCGAGCGCTATCCCGATCCGCGCGCGCTGCGCTTGAAGGAAGCCATCGCGAAGCGCACCGGCGCGAAGGTCGGTGACTTGCTCGTGGGCACGGGCTCCGACGAGGTGATCGGGCTCGTGAGCAACGCGCTGGCGTGGCCGCGACGTCGCAACACGCAGGGCGTGATCCTCACGCCCACGCCGACGTTCGTCATGTATCGAATCACCGCGCGGGCGCATGGCCTGAAGCCGGTCGAGGTGCCGCTCGACGCGTCGTGGGACCTCGACGTGGCGATGACGAAGAAGGCCATCGCGATGATGCAGCCGAGCGTGGTGTTCGTCGCGAGCCCCAACAACCCGACCGGGAATCGGATGAGCGTCGATCGGCTCGAGGAGATCGTGCGCGCTGCGGGAGGCGGAGGGGGAGAGAAGAGGGCGGGCACGGGGACGGCCACGGCCATGGCTGCGATGATGTTGAGCGCGACGGGAACCAAGGGTGGGGAGGGTGGGGCCTTCGTCATCGTCGACGAGGCGTACGTGGATTACTCCGGGCCCAACGCGTCCGTGCGCGGATGGCGAGCGCGGTATCCGCATCTCGGGATCCTGCGCACCGTCAGCAAGGTCGGCCTCGCTGCGCTTCGCGTGGGGTGGCTCGAGGCGGACCCAGGGCTCATTGCCGAGATCGACAAGACGCGGCAGCCGTTCAACGTGAGCGCGACCAGCCAGATCGCCGCCGCCGCCGTCCTCGAGGAAGCGTGGGACGAGCTGCAAGCCGGTGTCGCGCGCGTGGTCGCTGCGCGCGAGAAGCTGAGCGCCGCCATCGCTGCGCTCGAAGGGTTTAGCGTGACGCCGAGCGCGGCGAACTTCGTCTGGGTGAAGACGCCCGTCGCCTCGGAGAAGGTGCAGGAGCATCTCGCGAAGGACGGCATCCTCGTACGCAGCTTCCACAAGAGCGGCGGCCGGCTCGGCGCGCAGCTGCGCATCACGATCGGCGAAGACGCGCAGCACGATCGCCTGCTCGCATCGCTCGCGAAGGTGCG
>JAYTOQ010001017.1:0-2111 GCA_043747665.1 Polyangiaceae bacterium
AGGAGGCCTTCGGGCGCTGGGAGCGGCGCCTCCACGGCCTTCAACGTCTGCTCGGGATCCTCCTCGCGATTGCACTTGCTGCACGACGCGGTGCACGCAAACGCGAGCAGCACGGCGGCAACGACCGCAACGGACGCGAACCCAGCCCAGCCCTTCACGAGCGACCTTTTAGCACACGTCGCGTGCGGGCCTCACGGCGCGCAGCGTGCGCCCTTTTCGTCCGCGACACAGCGCTGGAGACCCACCGACTTGCAGAGATACGAGCGTGGCTGTCCCCATGCGCACCAGCGCAGCGAGGCGCCGTCGCAGCGTGGAGCAGCCGACGGATCGCAAGACGCGGGCGCGCCGCCGTCGGTGCCTGCCGGACGCGATGGCGCGATCGCCGCGCAGGCCCCCACCGCCGACGCCGACGGCGATGCGGACGAGGAAGTAGCCAAGCTGCTGCCCCCTTCCGGTGCGCTCGTCGGCGCGCCGCATGCGAGCCCGCGCGCACCGCAGTCGATGCGCACCTCGTGACCGTGCCAGCAGCCCACCGCGATCGCGGCGTCGCAGCGCATCGATCCTTCGCGGCAGGCCGGTGCCTGCGTCGCGCACTTCGGTCCTTCGACCGACGACGCGCACTGGAGGCCGAAGGCGCCGCAATCGAGGCTGAGCAGCTTGCCCTTCTTGCACTCGAGGACGCGCGTGCCGGAGACCGAGCACGCGGGCGCCGATTCCTTCTCGCACGACCCGAGCGCGCAGACCGCGTGGCCGTCGCGCACCACGCATTGCTCGCCTCCGCGCGGGCAATCGCGCACGAGCGAGACGCGCTCGTTTGTGCACGTGATGGCCCGACCGTCGCCGTCGCACATGTCGACCGGCGCGGCCTTGCCGCGACCCGTGCAGACGTCGACCTTCGCCCCGCGGAGCGCGCACGAACGCAGCTCGCCACACGAGCTCGCGCGGAGGCCGCAGTCTCGGAGCGTGAGCGAGAATGACACCGCCGCGGGCGACGCGAGCTCGGCGTAGAGCGTTCGCGTGCAGCCGACGAAATCGTGCGGGACGATCCCGGAGGGCAACGGGAGCTTCTCGCAGGCGGTGAGCAGCGCGCACATGTGCTCAACGTCCTCGAGGTCGGCGGGCATCACGTGGCCGCCCGGCGCGACCGGCGCACGCGCGGCATCGTGACCCGCATCCCGCGTGGCGGCGGTGCCCGCGGCGTCGCGCTCGTCGCGCTCGTCGCGCTCGTCGGCGGAGGACGCGGAGGACGCGCCGGGAAGCGCCAGGAGCGCGGTCGCCATGACCGCGAGGGCAACGCCGAGGCCGCGGGCCACGCGAGGGCCCATGGCCCCTGCCCCACGTCCCCCGCTGCGCCTCGGATGACTCATCGGATGCCACAAGGATAGACGTGTTGATGCAATGCGCTATTCGCCCTTTAGTGCCCCTTCCGGTGGAGCAGGAGTGCAGGTAAGGTTCCCACCGCGTTCCTTCCGGAGACAGCGCATGCTCGACGATGTTCACAAAGAGTTGATCGCTTCGATCGCGAAGGCGCACGAAGTGCTGAGGCGCGACCTCGGCAAGCTGCGTGCGGGCCGCGCGAACACGAACCTCCTCGACGGAATCCGCGTCGATTACTACGGCACGATGACGCCGCTCGCGCAGATGGCGAACATCGCGGTGCCCGAGCCGCGCCTCCTGACGGTGAAGCCGTGGGACAAGACCGCCATCAAGGCCGTCGAGAAGGCGCTCCGCGAAAACGACATGGGGCTCAACCCTATGACGGACGGTGACCTCATCCGTCTGCCCCTGCCGCCGCTGACCGAGGAGCGCCGCAAGGAGTTCGTCAAGATCGCGCGGAAGTACGGCGAGGAGTGCAAGGTCACTATCCGCAAGGCCCGCCACGAGGCCCTCGACATGTTCAAGGAGATCGACGACAGCGGCGGCGCAAGCACCGACGACGTCGAGCGCGCCAAGAAGAAGGCCGAGGAGACCGTGTCCGAAGGCGGCAAGACGGTCGACGGCATCATTGCCCAAAAAGAGAAGGATATCATGGAGGTATGATGACCTCCACGGGCTCCTTCATCCATTCTCGGCAGGCGCGGCAGGAAATTCGTCGGGCCTGTCGGTCATCG
>JAYTOQ010001018.1:0-4161 GCA_043747665.1 Polyangiaceae bacterium
GGCCGGGCGCTTCGTGGGCGTCGTGCTCGGCTGCGTCATGATGCGGATCGGCCTCGGGCAACACGCCCTTGACCTCGGCGATGGCGATCATCGGGATCCACCGGATGAAGAGGAGGAACGCGGTGAAGAACAGACCGAGCGTTCCCGCGTAGGTGAAGATGTCGACGAGCGTGGGGCGGAACCAGCCCCACGATGACGGCAGGAAGTCCCGATAGAGCGACGTCACGATGATGACGAAGCGCTCGAACCACATGCCGATGTTCACGAGGATGGAGACGACGAACATCACGGGGATGCTGGTGCGGAAGCGCTTGAACCAGAACACCTGCGGGCTGAGCACGTTGCAGGAGATCATGATCCAGTAGGCCCAGGCCATCGGGCCCTGCATGCGGTTCTGGACGAAGAGGAAGCGCTCGTACTCGTTGCCGCCGTACCAGGCGATGAAGAATTCCATCGCGTACGCGTATCCAACGAGGGATCCGGTCACGAGGATGATCTTGTTCATCAGCTCGAGGTGCTTCATCAGCACGATGCTGCGCAGGCCGTAGACGGCGCGCGTGATCAGCATCAGCGTCATGACCATCGCAAACCCGGAAAAGACGGCGCCGGCGACGAAGTACGGCGGGAAGATGGTGGTGTGCCAGCCCGGCATGATCGACGTCGCGAAGTCGAACGAGACGACGCTGTGCACCGAGAGGACGAGCGGCGTGGAGAGCGCGGCGAGGATGAGATACGCGCGCTCGTAGTTCTGCCAGTGGCGGTTCGAGCCGCGCCAGCCCACCGCGAGCGCTCCGTAGATGAGGCGGCGGTACTTGTTCTTGGCGCGGTCACGCAGCGTGGCGAAGTCGGGGATGAGACCGACGAGCCAGAACATCGTGGAGACCGTGAAGTACGTGCTGACCGCGAAGACGTCCCAGATGAGCGGGCTCTTGAAGTTCGGCCAGATGCTCATCTCGTTCGGCAACGGGAGCATGTAGTACGCGTACCAGGCGCGTCCGACGTGGATGCCCGGGAAGACGAGCGCGCAGATGACGGCGAAGATCGTCATCGCCTCGGCGAAGCGGTTGATCGCCGTGCGCCACTTCTGACGGAACAAGAAGAGGACAGCGCTGATCAGCGTGCCGGCGTGACCGATACCGATCCACCAGACGAAGTTGGTGATGTCCCAGGCCCAGTAGACGGGGGCGTTGTTTCCCCAGACACCGACGCCGACCCAGAACAGGTAGCCGATCGCCAGCGTCATGACGCCCAGGAAGGACGACGCGATCCCGAAGGCGATCCACCAGGCGCGCGGGGCCTTGTTCTCGGTGACGCGACAGACCGTCTCGCTGATCGAGCGGAAGGTCGTGCCGTCGGCGACGAGCGGCGTCTCGCCGATCTCGCGAATGGGCAGGTTCCAGGAGCTCATGCTGCCTACGCTCCCATCTCGGGGTTCAGGTTGCGGATCTTGCCGAGGTAGCTGGTGCGCGGGTGCGTTCCGAGCTCGGCGAGGAGTCGATAGGAGCGATCCTTGGCGCGCCACTTGGAGACGGCGGTGTTGGGGTCGTTGAGGTCACCGAAGACAATCGCGCCGGCGGGGCACACCTGCTGGCAGGCGGTGCGGATGGTGCCGTCCTTGATCGGCTCCCCCGTGCGCTTGCTCTTGATCTTGCCTTCCTGGATGCGCTGGATGCAGTAGGTGCACTTCTCCATGACGCCGCGCATGCGCACGGTGACGTCGGGGTTGTAGTGCATCTTCTCGGTCTCGGGCACGTCGTCGTAGGTGCCGCCGGACGTGTGGTAGTTGAGGAAGTTGAAGCGGCGGACCTTGTACGGGCAGTTGTTCGCGCAGTAGCGCGTGCCGATGCAGCGGTTGTAGGCCATGTCATTGAGGCCTTCGGGCGAGTGCTCGGTCGCGTTGACCGGGCAGACGTTCTCGCACGGGGCCTCTTCGCACTGCACGCAGGCGACGGGCTGGAACGCGATCTGCGGATCGTTGGAGTCGACGCCGACGAAGTAGCGGTCGATGCGGATCCAGTACATCTCGCGGCCGCGCCAGACCTGCTCCTTGCCGACAGCCGGGATGTTGTTCTCGATCTGGCAAGCGATGACGCACGCGTTGCAGCCGGTGCACGTCGTGAGGTCGATGCCCATGCCCCACTTGTGGACCTTGGAGTAGTCGACGCGGTTCCAGAGCGGGTCGACGTTCGGGTCGGGCGAGCCCGACTCGCGGACGGCGATGGTCTTGCCGTGGAGGTCGGTGTCCTTCCGCTCGTCATTGGGGAAGAGCGGGAAGAACGCCTGCTTCTTGTACTCCTCGAGCGTGGCGTCGATGGCGACGGGGCGGCCTTCCATCGTGTCGTGCTCCTGCGTCTGCGAGAGCTTGTAGAAGCCGGTCTCGACGTCGATCGGATCGTCGGGACGGATGCGGCCTGCGGCCGGGCTCTCCGCGGCCGCCATGCCGACCTTGCGCATGCGGTCCTTGATCGAGTCGATCTCGCCCGCGCTGAGCTTCGCGAGCTTCACGCCGGAGGTGATCCACATCGCGTCCGAGGTGCGGAGCGAGCCCACGTCGAAGCCGCGGCGCGTGCCGTAGCGACCGGCCTTCTCGCGGCCCCATCCAAGCACGACCGACAGCGTGTTGTCGGCCTGACCTGGCGTGATCCACACCGCGATGTCGACGGGCTTGGGAGCGCCGGCGCGCGTGAGGCGAACGAGCTCTCCGTTGTGGAGGCCGAGCGCCGCCGCAGTGTCCTTCGACACGCAGGCGACGTTGTCCCAGGTGATCTTGTTGACCGGGTCGGGCAGCTCGAGGAGCAGCGGGTTGTTCGCGAAGCGTCCGTCGAAGAGCTTCGGGCAGGGCGCAAACGTGACCTCGAGGTTGTCGGGGCCAAGGGCTGCGGCAGGCTTGGCGGCGGGCGCAGCGAAAGCCGCGGCGACCTCGGTCTTGCGCGCATCCATCGCGCCGTAGGCCTTCGCGCTCGGGCCGAGCACGCCGGTCTTCAGCGCCTCGTTCCACGTGCGCGTCATCATGCCGGGGCTCGAGAGCGAGCCGCGCACCGTCTGCTGCACGAGGTCGTAGCCCTTCGGCGCGATGTCGCCGGCGAGCTTCGCGAGCACTTCGATGTCGCTGCGTCCGCCGAAGAGCGGCGCGATGAGCGGCTGCTGGATCGCGACGGTGCCGTCGAGCGCGGTCTGGTCGCCCCAGGCCTCGAGCTCGTGCGCGCGCGGCGCATGCCACACGCACTTCTCGCTCGTCTCGTTGAAGTGCGACGCGACGTGGACGCTCGAGCCGAGGAGCGCGAGGCGCTCGCCGAATTTCAGGTCGGCGGGCGCGTCGTAGACGGGGTTGCCGCCGAGGATGATGAGCGAGCTCACCATCGTCTTCGTCATGTCGTCGACGAGCGCCTTGAGGCTCGCGACCGGATCGCCTTCGAAGCGATCGGCCGGCGGGAGGTAGTTGACCGTGTGGCCAGCGTTGCCGAGCGCGGCGTTGAGTGCGTGGACGAGCGCATGCACGCGCGGCGGCTGGCGCGTTCCGGCGACGAGGATGCTCTTGGCGCGCGCGCCCGCGAGCTCCTTAGCGACGGCCTGGATCCACTTGGCGGGGATGGCGGGCGAGGTCTCGCCGGCCTTGCCGACGCCGGCGTCGATGCCGTGCTTGGTGGCGAGCTCCTGCGCGAGGAGGAGCACGTACTGCTCGACGCTCTGCGCGGAGAGGCGGAGGCGATGGTCGGCGTTCATGCCGGTGACCGTGAAGGTCGGCTCCACGACGTAGAGCCGGCTCATCGGATCGCTCGAGCCGTTCGCGAGCTTGCGACCCGCTGCGAAATCGCGCTGCGCGCGGATGTTGCCCATCTCGGTGCCGAGAAAATCGCTGTCGAGCGACAAGATCACCTTGGCCTGCGAGTAGTCGGCCGCGACGGTGACGACCTGACCGAACGCGAGCTTCGCGCCTTCGCGAGCGTTCGTGTCGTTGACCGACGACCACGTGTAGACCTTGGCCTGCGGGAGCTTCGCGGTGAGGGCGTCGCGAAGGCGGATGAACGTCGGCGAGTTGGTGGGCTCGACGAGGATGCGCGTCTTGGCGCCGCCGTCGGCGGTGGCGGAGCGCGCGATGTCGGCGAGGACCGAGTCGAGCTCGCCCCACGTCGCGGGGGTGTGCGTCGCCGGCTTTTCGCC
>JAYTOQ010001019.1:0-2773 GCA_043747665.1 Polyangiaceae bacterium
CCTGTTCGGAAGACGCTGCGGCCGACAAAGGCGCCGAGCCGGAGACGGGCTCGTGCGCCGTGAGCGCGATCGTCTTCACGAGGGTGGCGGCATCTCCCGCGCTCGCCGTCCCCTTCATGCGCACCACCATCGCGGTGATGTTGTCGTGACCGCCCCGTGCGTTCGCGAGGTCGACGAGCTGCCCGGCGGCCTGCGCGGCCGGGCGCGAGCCGGCGATGTCGAGGATCTCGGTCGGCGTGACGAGATCGCTGAGGCCGTCCGAGCACAGGATGAAGACGTCGCCCGCGACGAAGAGGATCGGCTCCGGGCGCACGTCGACCTCGACGTCCTTCGCGATGCCGAGCGCGCGCATGATCTTGTTCGCGTCGGGATGGTTCGCCGCGTCCTCGGCCTTGATGATGTTCCGATCGACCATCTCCTGGACCATGGAGTGGTCCTTGGTGACCTGCGTAATGGCTCCGCAGTGGACGAGATAGATCCGGCTGTCTCCGACGTGCGCGATCTCCGCGCCCGCGGCATGCGCGAGGATCGCCACGACCGTCGAGCCGGGTCGATAGCCGCCCTCGTTGGTCGGCATTCCCCACACGCGACGATTTGCTTCTTCGATCGCGACGCGCAACGCATCACGCGGAGCCGTCTTTTCCGGGGCCGCAGCGATGATCTCGACGATCGACTTCACCGCGAGCTCGGATGCCTCCTTGCCTCCGGCGTGTCCGCCCATGCCGTCGCAGACCACCGCGAGGAGACCGAGCTTCCCCTCGGCGTGCGCGGCGGCGTCCTCGTTCACCTGCTTGTCGGGATCGCGCCCGGGATCGGTGCGCACGGCGATCTCGACCGCGGGCGTGCTCGGCAGGATGTTGGGCTGTTCCGCCATGGTGCCTCGCTAAGATAGCCGTACGGAGAACTCGACGGGACCGAAGCGAAGCTGAGCGCCCGAAGCCACCGGCGTAAAAGCACCGGCCGCGATGCGGCTGCCGTTCACGTACGTACCGTTGTTCGACCCTTCGTCGCGCACGAGGAGCGTGCCGTTCTCGAACTTCAGCGTGGCGTGCACGCCGCTGATGCGTGGCTCGGAGAGCGCGATCGGACATTGCGCCGGATCGCGCCCGACCCGCACGTCGACGCCGGCGCGAATCGCGAACTGCCCCGACGCGCCGATGATCGACGCGCCGCTAGCACCGTAGGGATTAGGTGGCGGCTCGAGCGGCGACGCCATCGCGCCGGTCAGCGGAAAGGCCGCTGGCTCGCCGAGAGCTGGCGCCGCTGCTGCGTGCGCGACCGGGGCGGGCAGCGCCTCCGATCCCGCGACCACCGGAGGCAGACCCGACGGCAACGGCTGACCGCACGAGAAGCAGATCGACGGTTGGCCGGGAGAGGCCATCGTCAGCATTTGACAAGCGGGGCAGCGCACCTGAAAGACTGGTGCGCCCCCCGCCGACGCTAAAGGGTGAGCACCTCCTCCCGGATCCGGAGGTGGTGGCGCGGGTGGCACCGGCACGGGCGCTACGTACGCGGGCGCTACGTACGCGGGCGCGGGCGTGAAGGCCGCGGGCGCGGGCGTGAAGGCCGCGGGGTTCGGAGCAAACGCGGCGGGCGCGGGATCTTCTCGCAGCGCGGATGCGCCGTAGCCACCGCCGCCCGGAGGCTGCTGATAGCCGCCGCCTCCACCGGCGACGATCGGCGCGGGCGGAGGATTGTTCGAGCGCTTGCCCTTGCCGCCGCCACCACCGCGCAGGAGCACGATGACGAGGAGCAGGATGACGACGACGATGCCCGCGGCGCCGAGGATGATCGGCAGGTTAAGCGGCTTCTTCGTGGCCTTTAGGCTGAGCACGCTCTCGGCCGTGACACCGCTCGCGCGCTTCGCCTTGTTGTCGTAGATGACGACGCGCGCGACGGTGTTGTCGCCGGTGCCTTCGAGAATCTTGTCCTGGTCGGGCACGTTGAGGACCACGAACTGATCCGCGGACTCCACGGCGCCGCCGCGCATGTCCTGCTGGATGAGGTTCTGCATCGCCTTCTTGGCGATCTCGGGGTCGTTGCGATTGACGTTCTGGTTGGGGTTCGTACCGGCGGGGACGAAGTACGCCTCGGCGCGGTTCTTCTCTCCGCCCCAGCAGAAGTCGCCATAGACGCGGAACGTGCCGCCCGGATGGACGGGATTCGCGTCGGCCTCAGCCTTGGTCTGCGCGATGTTGATGTCGAGCGGCCATGAGGTCGGGTCGACGCCGATCGGCACGTCCTTGAAGGTCGCGTCGGGCTGCACGGCGGGCGACACGTTGCGCACGATGAGCCGGAACGACTGCTCGACGGTGGGCGCGAGGCACGCGAGGCGCCACTTCACGACCCACATCTGGTTGAAGCGCTGCTTCACGAGCGAGAGGATGGTCGCGGCCTTCGCCACGCCCTGGCCCGCCTTCACGATGTCGAAGAAGCCGCCGATCTCCGGGGTCGCAATGTCCTCCATGAACTGGAGGTCGTTCGACGCGGAGACCTGGTTCACGAGGCCGCCGACGTTCGGGAAGAAGATCGAGATGACCGGCAGCGGCGTCTTCGGCGCGGCAGTGTTGTCCTCGGGGAAGCGGCCCTTGACGAAGAACTGATGCATGACGTCGGCGCCGACGGACGCGCTGCCCGCGTCCTGACGACCGGCGCCGTTCGAGAGCAGGACCATCGCCTGCATCATCGGGATGTTGACGGTCGAGCCGGTGTTGCCGAGATCGGCGAACGCCTTCGTGAGGCCCTTGACCTGTCCGCCGAACGGCCGGCCGCC
>JAYTOQ010001020.1:0-3327 GCA_043747665.1 Polyangiaceae bacterium
ACCGCGATGCGTCTCCTCATGTGGTTCCAGAGCGGGCAGGTCGCGCTGGTCCCGCTGTCGGCCAATCGCTTCTGCGAGATGATGAGCGAGCTCTCCGTCGCGTGGCAGCTGCTCGAGGGCGCCTTCGTCGCCGAAGGCGCGAAGACCAAGGTCGCCGAGGGCCACCCCGACGCAGCGTTCTACGCCGGCAAGATCCAGGCGGCGCTCTGGTACGCACGCAACGTCCTCCCCGGCGTCGAGCACAAGGCGCAGCTCCTCGGCGAGGAGGACAAGTCGGCGCTCGACATACCGGACGCCGGCTTCGCCACCGTCTGAGCGATTCGTCGGACGACGAAGTCGTCGGACGGCCGGCTCAGCGAACGTCGCTGAACGTCGTTTGCCCCTGATGCACGCTCGCGAGCTTGCGCCAGGCCGACCCACGAATGGATGTTGCGCAGCCCGCGCCGCGCGCTGGACCCGGCGTTGATCGCGACGTTGCGCATCAACCCAGGAGAGTGATCGCGAGGTTGCGCATCAACCCGGGAGGGTGACCGCGAGGTTGCGCATGTTACGCAAGGGCGCGATTTCATTGCTGGAGCGACCCGGAAGCGGTGCGGTATCGTTGACGGATGCTGCGAAGCGTCGTCGGTGGTCTCGCGATTGCTCTGCTCGCCGGGTTGGTGTTCCTCGTAAGCGCCTGCAAGGGCCCGATGGCCAAGATCGACGGCGTTCGCGAGTCGCTCGAGAAGGACGACGCGCCGGCGATCGCGAGCGCCGTCGACGGCTATCCCGCCTGCGCCGCCGACGCACCGCCCGTCGCGCTGCTCCCGACGCAGCCGTCACCCCGCGACACCGGATGCTTCGGCGACATCGCGAACGCGCTCGGCTCGAAGCGCGGCTTCAGCGCGAAGCCGCCCGATCACGCAGCAGCGACCACTGTTGCGATCGTCCTGTTGCGCGACGGACGCGGCGACTGGGTCGCACACTCCGACGACTGGCTCGGGTCGCTGAAGAACGGAACGGGCTCGGGGTTTGATGCGCTTCGCCTCGCGGTCGCGCGCCGGATGGCGGACAGCGCGCCGAAGATCGGCAAGAAGCTCGAAGACGACAGGGAAGCGCGCGACGCGATGAAGGCGGTGGCGGCGTCCATCCCCGGCGCATGCCCCACGTACTGGCTGCTCGGCTCCGGCACCGACCCGTCGAAGATCCCTGCCGAGCACTCCGCGGATCATGCGGCGTGCGTCCATCACGATCTCGCGCGCCGCGAAGGCCCGGGATCGAGCTACGGCTCGGGAACGTTCCGCGCGCTCGAGGGCTCGCTCGCGCTGTGGCGCGAGACGGAGCGCATGCTGCGACTTGGTCTCACCAACGCGAGCCCCGCAGTCCGCGCGGTGCTCGAACGCAAGCTTGCGATCATCGAGCCCGCGACGCAGGCCATCGCGACAAAAAAGGTCTCCTCGGCCACGATGATGGAGACGGTCGCGGCGCTCGGCGACGTGCACGCCGACGCAGGCATCCCGCTCTTCAAGCCAAGGGACGCCGGGGCTGAAGGCGGCGCCGACGGCGCTGTGCTGCCGAAGTGAAGCGAGCGTGCACGCGTCTCAGAGCGGGCGCTTCGCGAAGAAGAGCTGCTGCACGGCGTCGCTCGTGGCGCGTCCGCTCGAGAACCAGATCCGACACCCGTCGGCGCTGAGCCACCCCGCCTGATCCACGCTCGGCGAGTTGAGCTCGGTGAGCGCGCTCGGCGTGCCGTACGGCGCAGTGACAGAGCTGCGATGCGCGATCCACAGATCCATCTTGCCGGTCCCACCGTCGCGATCGGACGCGAAGAGGATGGTGAGCCCGTCCTCGCTCGGCTGCGGCTGCCAGTCCTGCGCGGCGGAGCTCAGCTCGACGACGCGCACGGGAGCCGCGAACGCGCCGCCGGTGCGCTTCGCGACGTAGATGTCGAAGCCGCCCGCGCCTCCCGCTCGATCGGAGATGAACCAAAGCTCGCTGCCTGCACTGCGAAAGTACGCGTGGTTCTCGTTCGTCGTCGGCTGGTCGATGCCCGGGACGGTGGCGGCAGCGCCGAACGGTCCGCTCGCGCTCACACGTGTCGCGACGAAGATGTCCGCGGTTCCGTTGCGGTTCGAGTGAAACCACAGCAGGAGCTGATCGGCAGAGACCATGGGGTCGTTGTCGTTCGACGGCGTGCTCTGCGTCAGGACCTTCTCGCCGCCGAAGGGCATGCTCGTCGACGAGCGCACTGCCATCGAGAGGTCGGCGCCGGCATCGGCGCCGTTCGACGTGAAGTAGATGGTGAGCTCGTCGGGTGAGAGCCGTGGCGTCGAACGCGCCGCGTTCGGGTCGAAGTCGGCGACGCGAACGGGCGTGCCGAACGGCTTCGAGGGATCGCAGCTCGCGACGCGAGCATCCACGGTGGCAGCGGCATCAGGGATCGTGGCGTCCGTCGTCATCGCGGCGCTGTCGATCGCGTCGACGCGATTCGGGAGCGGGACGTCGTCACCCCGTCCGTCGCGCCCCTGCTCCCGCAATGCAGGAGCAGCAGAGCGAGAGAGCCGCTCACCCCGGCTGCGGCGAGCCGTGCCCACGATCGCATGAGAAAGAGTGTAGCTCATGCACGAGCTTCAGGCTTCGCGCGCCGAAGCACCGCGCAAAGCCCGAGGACGATGCTGCCCGCCACGACCGCGGCGTCGGCGACGTTGAAGATCGGCCAGTGCGTCACGTGGATGAAATCGATGACCGAGCCCCGCAGCGCGCGGTCGACGACGTTGCCGAGCGCGCCTGCGAGGACCAGGGCGAAGCCGACGTGCTGCGCGCGGCTTGCGCGCTTGCGCGCGGCCATCCACATCGCGACGACGCCGACGAGCGCGAGCGCCGAGACGGCGGCGAGCAGCATGGGCGGCCGCGCCACGCCGAGGTTGTGCAGGAGGCTGAACGCGGTGTCGTCGTTCGTGGTGAAGCGCAGCTCGAGGACGCCACTGACCACGCTCACGGCGCGCCCGTTCGTCAGAGCCTGCTCGGCGGCGAGCTTCGTCGCATGGTCGCAACCGAACATCGACAGCGTCAGGAGGACGACCCCGAGCCGCAGGTGCCGCGTCGAGCGCGCGTTGCCGGCCATCGAGGTTGCGCGCGGAGACGAGGGAAGCGCGGCCATCGAAGAGGAGACCGCGCCGGCGATTGCTTCATTCCCGCGTATTTGTTCCGCCGCGCGTGCGACCCGCCCTTGACGCGGCGACCCGCGATCAGGTACTTGGGGTGACCATTCCGACTTAGCTCAGTTGGTAGAGCAGGCGGCTGTTAACCGCCGGGTCGCAGGTTCGAGTCCTGCAGTCGGAGCCACTT
>JAYTOQ010001021.1:0-2817 GCA_043747665.1 Polyangiaceae bacterium
GCGGGAATCGCGGCGAAATAGCGGGTGACGAGCGCGCGCGTGGCCACCGGATCGAAGACGCCGGCGATGACGAGCGTAGCGTTGTTCGGCCGGTAGTACGCGCGTGCGAACGCGCGTGCCTCCTCGAGCGTTGCCTTGTCGAGGTCGGCACCGCGACCGATGGTCGTGCTGCCGTAGGGATGTGCCGCGCCGTAGACGGCCTCGCGCGCGAAGGCGTGGAGGTTACCGAACGGCACGTCCTCGTAATGCTCTCGCCACTCGTTCTTGACGACGTCGCGCTCGTGCGCGAACCCCGCTTCGTCGAGCGGCGCCAGCGGGTAGGCCATGCGATCGGCCTCGAGCCAGATCGCACGCGGCAAGGCGCTGGGCGGGACATACGCGTGGTAGTCGGTCTCGTCGAGATCGGTGCTCGCGTTGGTGTTGCCGCCGACGTCCTCGAGCCACTGCTGGTAGTCCTTCGCGCCGGTGTTGCGCGAGCCACGAAACATGAGGTGCTCGAAGAGGTGCGCGAAGCCGCTGCGGCCCTGCGGGTCGTCCTTCGAGCCGACGTGATAGCGCACGTAGACGAGCGACAGCGCGGAGCTGCGTTCCTGGTGCAACACCACGTGAAGCCCATTCGGGAGGTCGAGCTCCTCGATCGGAAGCGCGATGTTGATGGTGAGCGCGCCCTCCGGTGCCTTGCTGTGGCCACGCGCGCCATGTGCCCCCGAGGCTCCACACCCCGCGAGCCCCAACAACGATACGGCGACGCTGACCGCAGCTCGCGCACGCTTCATGCCTCACATGGGCTGAGCTTACTGGAGCTGCGGGTCGCGCTACCATCGATCCGGTGACCGAGACGCCGACCGGGTACCTCCACGGATACAGCCAGAAGGAACGAGATCGGCTTCATCGCCAGGCGCGTTTCCTCGAGCCAATGGTGCATGCCAGCCTCCCGTATCGACGGCGCAAGCGGCTCCTCGAGGTCGGCGCCGGCGTCGGCGCGCAGACCGAGATCCTGCTGCGCCATTGGCCCGACCTCCACGTCACCGGCATCGAGATCAACGACGAGCAGCTCGACGAGGCGCGCCGCTTCTTGCCCACCGTGCCGTGGGCGGGCGATCGCTACACGCTCGCGAAGGGCGATGCGACGCAGCTCGAGTACGATGCCGGTAGCTTCGACTCGGCGTTCCTGTGCTGGATTCTCGAGCACGTCGGCGATCCCGCGCGCGTGCTCTCGGAGGTGCGTCGCGTGCTCGTGCCGGGCAGCCCCGTCGTGTGCAGCGAGGTGCTGAACGCCACGTTCTTCATCGATCCCTATAGTCCCGACACGCTCCGTTACTGGACCGCCTTCAACGAGCACCAGCTGGACGTCGGCGGCGATCCGTTCGTCGGCGCGAAGCTCGGAAACCTCCTCCAATCGGTGGGCTTTCGCGACGTGCAGACCGAGGTGAAATCGTTTCATCTCGACAACCGCGACCCGGTCGAGCGCGCGGAGTTCCTGGCGTACTGGTCGGACCTCCTCCTGTCCGGCGCGCCTGCGCTCCTCGACGCGAAGAAGGTCGAGGAGTCGGTGGTCGAAGGCATGCGCCAGGAGCTGGCGCGCGTCGCCCGCGATCCGAACAGCGTCTTCTTCTACGCCTTCATTCAGGCCCGCGCGCGCTCCTGGTGACGACCGACGCCCCGTCGCTGAATGGATAGCCTCGATCACGACGGCTGCTTGTCTCTCGTCGAGGCATGACTCATTCTCGCAGGGCACGCTTCGGGCTGCGCAGTACGCTCGACGCGCTCGACGCGCTCGACGCCGCGCCGGTCACCGCAGAAATCGCAGAAGGCGGGCCTCCCGGCGGCGCCGGGAATGGCAGGCGGCAGCGATGGGGCCCAGCCGGCAGCCTTTCAGGTCGGTATCAGCGGTCCCGCCGACACCCGTCGTCGACGCTCGCGCTGACCGCGGACAATGTGGTGTTCAGCGCCGACTAGCGACCGCGCTCAGCCGATCTTGGCGACAGCGGTCGGCTTCTCGCGCTTGATGTTGAAGATGCGCAGGGGCTTCTCCTTGCCCTTCAGGTGCGCCGGCGGGAGCTCCTCGACCTCGAAGCGAGGGCCGAGGAGCGCGAGCGTGTACTCGCTCACGATGACCTGACCCGCGAGCGCGATGCCGCAGAGGCGTGCGCTGGTGTTCGCCGTGTCGCCGATGACCGTGTAGCTCATTGCCTTCGAGCTTCCGACGTAGCCCGCGATGAGCGGTCCGGTGTGGAGGCCCATGCCGACCGCGAGGGGAGGGTGACCGCCCTCGACGCGCTTTCGGTTGAACTTCCCTAGCGCCTCCATCTGGTCGAGCGCGCTTTGCACGGAGCGCACAGCGTCGTCGGGGTGCGTGGCGGGGGCGCCCCAGAACGCCATGATGCCGTCGCCCATGAACTTGTCGAGCGTGCCTTCGTACTTGAAGATCGTCTCGACCATCAGCTCGAAGTACTCGTTGAGGAGATCGTTGATCACGCCGGCGGTGGCGCCCTCGCTCATGCGCGTGAAGCCGCGGATGTCCGAGTTGAAGACGGTGCATTCGGGGACGTAGACGCCGCCCTTCTTCACCTCGAGCTTGCCGGAGATCACCTGCTCGGCCACGTTCGGCGAGAGGAGGCGGCTGAAGCGCTCGCGCGTCATGATCTCCTGCTCGACCTTCTTGGCGAGGAGGTTGTTCTCGATGAACATCGCGGCCTGGTTGCCGACCGTGGTGACGAGCTCGAGATCCTTCTGCTGGAACTGCGCGAGCGACTCCGAGTCGAGCCACAGCGCGCCGAGCACCTCCTTTTCGTGCAAGAGCGGCACGACGATGGC
>JAYTOQ010001022.1:0-2111 GCA_043747665.1 Polyangiaceae bacterium
AGCTTCGTCCATTCGGCGAGGAGCGCGTCGACGCGCTTCGAGAGCGCCTGCTCCTCCGCGGCCATCTTCGCCACCTTGGCCCAGTCGCCGGCGGGGTCCTCGCGGAGCTTGTCGCGCAGCTCGACGAGCTGCTTCTCGCCGGCGGCGATGAGGTCCTCGAGCTCCTTGAAGCGCCGCTCCCTCTTCTCGCGATCACGAGAGGCCTGTTTTTGCGTCTCGTGCGAGCGTTTCTTCGCAAGCTCCGACATCGCTGGCGGCACGTCGCTCTTCTTCTTGTCCTTGTCGCGACGAGGAGCTTCGGCCTTCGGTGCATGCGCCGAGACGAAGTCGGAGAAGCCGCCCGG
Organism: Polyangiaceae bacterium; assembly: GCA_043747665.1. GTDB lineage: Bacteria > Myxococcota_A > Polyangia > Polyangiales > Polyangiaceae > Labilithrix. Next base: position 345 of record JAYTOQ010001022.1, read on the forward strand.
GTACATGTCCACCGCGCCGTCGCGGACGCTGACGATGCGCGTCGTGACCGTCTCCAAAAAGCGCCTGTCATGCGACACGAGGAGCACGGTGCCATCGAAGCCGACGAGCGCCTCCTCGAGGATCTCCGCTGCCGGGATGTCGAGGTGGTTGGTCGGCTCGTCGAGGAAGAGGAGATTGCGTGGCTCGAGCAGCAGCTTGGCGAGCGCGAGACGCGAGCGCTCGCCGCCCGAGAAGCCGGCCACCACGCGGAGCGGGTCGTCGCCCCAGAAGCGGAAGCGCGCGAGGTACTGGCGTGCGCCGTCGTTATTGAGATCGCCGCGGATGCTGCGCACCTCCTCGATCGCGGTGTTCGACGGATTGACCGCGCCGAGGTGCTGATCGAAGTACCCCTCCTGAAGGTTGGTGCCGCGCTTGATGTCGCCGGTGTCGAGCTCAGGATCGCCCTTGCCCGCGAGCAGCTTGATGAACGTCGACTTGCCTGCGCCGTTGGGGCCGACGATCCCGATACGCTCGCCGCGACGAACGAGGAGATCGACACCATCGAAGAGGACGCGCCCACCTCGCTCCGCGCGCAGGTCCTTGGCGTCGAGGACGATGTCGCCGGAGCGCGCCGAGGGAGCGAAGCGGAAGCTGACGCGGTCGGCGACTGCCCACACGTCCTCGGGGCCGGCCACCCGATCGAGCTTGTCGAGCATCTTGCGACGGCTCTGGGCCTGTCGCGATTTCTGCCCGGCGATGTTCTTGCGGATGAAGTCTTCGGTCTTGTCGACGAACGCTTGCTGTCGCTCCACGACCGCGCGCTCCCGCTCGAGATCGCTCTCGCGCGCGATCGCGTACTCGCTGTAGCGCAGCGGATAGACGCGCAGCCCACGGCTCCCGAGCTCGAGGGTCTGCGACGAGACCGCATCGAGGAACGCGCGATCGTGCGAGACGACGAGGACCGCGCCACGGTAGCCGCGTAGCCAGCCCTCGAGCCATCCGATGGTGTCGAGGTCGAGGTGGTTCGTGGGCTCGTCGAGCATCAGCAGATCGGGCTCGAGCGCGAGGATCACGCCGAGGTGGAGCCTGCCGCGCTCACCGCCGGACAGCGACGCGACGGGACGGGCCAGATCGGCCTGGGAAAAACCGAGCTTGGCGGCGATGGCGGCCACCTTGTGCTCGAGATCGTCGCCACGCGCGACGTGGTAGCGATCGGTGACGTGCGCGAGATGAGCGAGGGCGCGCTCGTCGCCGCTTGCCGCGTCGTGCTGCGCCTTCACCAGCTCCGCGCGGAGCTCGACCACGTCACCGAAGCCGGAGAGGAATGCCGAGAGCACGTCGCCCTTCGCGACGAGCTCGTGCGACTGCCGATAGTAGCCGACGCTGACGTCGCGCTTGACCACCACGGTGCCGCCATCAGGCTCGATCTCCTTGGCGAGGAGGCGAAGCAGCGTCGACTTGCCGGCGCCGTTCGGCGCGACCAGGGCGGCACGCTCACCGATGGCGAGCGTGAACGTGACGTTCTCGAAGAGCGTATCGCCGCCGTAGCCGAAGCGCAGGTCGGCGACCTGGAGGACCGTCATCGAGGGAGCCGTATACTACGACTTCTTCTTCGCCGTCGGCATGTACGCGGACTTCGGCGGTGCGTCGCGGTCGCGTCGCGCGTTGAGGTCGGGGTCGTTGGTGATGCGCCGCAAATCGCGCGCGAGATCCTTGGCGTAGGCGATCCAGAACTCGCGTCCGGGATCGCCTTCGGTCTCCGGGACCACTGCGCGAAGCGCCTCGAT
>JAYTOQ010001023.1:0-2987 GCA_043747665.1 Polyangiaceae bacterium
CCGAGCGGGTGATCGGCGAGCGCCGGGTACCTTGCTACGGTCGGTCCTTCATCTCGACCAGGAGGACCTCGGTGGTGGTCGTGCCGATGTTCTCACCGACGTGCGTTTGTGGCGGCAGCCACATGACGTCGCCCGGCTTGAAGTCGCGCTCCTTCGTCGTTCCGTCGGGGAACGCGAGTCGCCGCCGGAACGTCGACAGCGCGTACAGCACGGAAGCCGGATGGCGATGCTGATGAGTCTTGGCGCCCGGCTCGTCGTGATATCGGAGCACGCGCACTCTCTCGTTCTCCATAACGGCTTTGTACTTGTCCGGATCGGAGACGGTCGGGTCTGCACCCTCGCCGGCTGCCGACGCTTGCGGAGTCATCGGCTCTTGCGTGCACGGCCTCGTCGTCGGCGCGGTGGCCGCACATCCCGCGGCCAAGAGGAGGAGCGCGACCACGATCGGTCGCGGGGAAGACGTGTTCCGGCTTGGTGACGTCATGCCGGTGAATCATGCGTGATCAGGGCAGGTCGCGACAGCCTTTCGGCGCGCGCGGTGATGTCGACTTATTCGCGGCCGAATGAGAACATCGCGGCAGTGACCGGCCCCGAACGAGAGGAGCTTCGACGCGAGCGACTGCGGCTCGCGGGATGGGCCCTCGCATACTTCGCTGCGCACGTGATCGGTGTGGCGTTTGCCGACCCCGTGCGTCGTGTCGCCGCCATCTGGCCGGCGAGCGGTATCGGCGTCGCTGCGCTGCTCTCGATACCGCGCCGGCGCTGGCCGATCACGCTCGTCGTGCTCGGCGGCGTCGGCTTCGTCATCAACGTGTTCCTGCAACATGCGGTGGCGATGAGCGTCGGCTTCTTCGTCGCGAACGTCGCGGAGCTTGCGCTCGGCGCGTGGCTCGTGATGCGCGTTTGCCGGCGCGTCGTGACCTTCACACACGTGGACGAGGTGCTCGCGCTGACGGGCGCGGCCATCGCTGCGAACACGCTGGTCGGAGTCCTGGGAGCGGGCGCGCCACGGCTCTTCGAGCACGCGCCGTTCTGGCCCACGTACTGGACCTGGTGGGGGACGAACGTCCTCGGGACCATCCTCGTCGCGCCGCTTGCCATCGTGTGGACGCGGCCGCGGGAGCCGGAGCAGCCTTCACGCCGCGTAGAGACCTTGCTCTTCGGCATCGCGTGGTGCGCCAGCGTGTGGCTCATCACGCTTGCCAGGACCATCGAAGGCCCCTTCGGTCCGCGACAATACATGCTGCTCTGTCTCGTGCCCTGGGCCGCGCTTCGCCTCGGCGTGCGCACGGTGACGACGGCGATGATCGCGCTCGGCGCCGCGGTGAGCTCGGCGGTCGTGTCCGGGAGCATCCGCCCCGACTTCGCGGACAGGAACCTCGCCGATGCGATGAGCGAGATGCAGATCTACGTCGGCATCGCGACTGTGACGGGGTTGCTTCTCGTCGCACGGACCAGCGAGGCGCGCCTCGCCCGCACGGCGAAGTCCATGAGCGCTGCGCACCTCACGCTCGCCCTGGAGGCGGCGCAGATGGGGACGTGGGCTTGGGACGTCGCGAGCGGCGTCATCCACTGGTCGGACCGCGTCGTGCGCATGTTCGGCGTCGAACCTGGTGGGTTCTCGGGGAGCTTTCCCGACTACATCGCGCTGATCCATCAGGACGATCGCGCGATCGTCACGGCGGAGATCGAGCGCGCGCTCCAGAGCGGCTCGAGCGACTACGTGGTCGAGCACCGCATCGTGTGGCCGGACGGCACCGTCCGCTGGCTGGCGTGCCGTGGCCGCGTCGATCGCGATGGGCTGGGCAAGCCGACCCACATGGCCGGCACGGTCGTCGACATCACGGAGCAGCAGCACGTCGCGGAGCGGCTCCGGCAGACGCAGAAGATGGAGGCGATCGGCCAGCTCGCCGGAGGCGTCGCCCACGACTTCAACAACATCCTCGCCGCGATCCTGACGCAAGCGGAGGTGGCACGCCTCCGAGCGCCGGTGGAGGACCGCCCGCTCCTCGGCGAGATCGTCGCCGCGACCGAGCGCGGCGCGGCGCTCACCCAGCAGCTCCTGGCGTTCGCGCGGCGCCAGGTCCTCCAGCCCACGCCCCTCGATCTGAACCGCGTGGTGTCCGACATCGCGACCATGCTGCGCCGCCTCCTCGGCGACGACATACTCATGCAGGTCGAGCTCTGGAGCTCGCCGCTCATCACTCGCGCGGATGAGGGAATGCTGGGGCAGGTGCTCGTCAACTTGGCGCTCAATGCGCGTGACGCGATGCGGCCCGGCGGCGCCGCTCTCATGATCTCCACGGCAGAGACCGTCGTCGAGAGCGAGGACGGCCTCGGCGCTCCGCCAGGCACGTACGCGATGATCCGCGTCGCAGACACCGGCTGCGGTATCGCGCCCGAGCACCTCGGCCGGCTCTTCGAGCCGTTCTTCACCACCAAGGACCCGGGGAAAGGAACAGGGCTCGGGCTGTCGACGGTGTTCGGGATCGTGAAGCTTCATCGCGGCTTCGTCCGCGTGACGAGCGATGTCGGCAAGGGCACGACGTTCGAGATCCTGCTACCGCCGAGCGACGAGGCGATCGCTGAGCCATCCGTCCCCGCGGCCATGCCGGAGCCGGCGAGCGAACGGGAGACGATCCTCTTGGTCGAGGACGACGCCAACCTGCGCAAGACGACGCGCATGCTCCTCGAGATGAGCGGCTACGTCGTCCTCGAGGCGGCCAACGGGGTCGAGGCGCTTCGCGTCTGGGACGAGCACGGCAAGCGGATCGGCCTGGTCTTCACGGACATGACGATGCCCGAGGGGCTCGACGGCCGTCAGCTCGTCGCCGAGCTCCGGAAGCGAAGGCCGGGGCTGAAGGCAATCCTCACGAGCGGCTACAACTCCGAGCTGAGCGGCCGCGAGCTCGACGGAGCGGTGCGCTTCTTGATGAAGCCATGCCCGGTCCCCGAGCTCCTCGAAGCGGTGCGCGGCGCACTCGATC
>JAYTOQ010001024.1:0-19422 GCA_043747665.1 Polyangiaceae bacterium
GTGCGGTCGACGAACGAGAGACTGGAGCCGTCGACCGGCACCAGGATTCGCTCCTCCGTCGCGCACCTGCGCGCGAGGGTCTCGCCGACGCCGCGCTCGAGCGCGTCGGGGTCGACATGCTTGCTCTCGAGGAAGTCGTAGGCTCCTTGCCGCTCGGCGTCGTCCGTGAACACGGAGGTCACAGTACCGGCAGGGGCCATCGCCGCGGAAGCGGCAACCCGCACGAGGCGCGCCGTCCTCCGGACGTCACCGAGCTCGACGCTGCCGAACTGCTCCGCTGCCCACGCCGTCGGTTCCATCATGCGCGCTACAGAGCGCTTCGGACGGCGCAATGGAAAGCACAATGTGCACTATGCAACAATCAGACCGGCGTCGCCTCGCCGAGTGACCGTGAGATGGAACCAATGGTCAGTCGTCCCAGGCCGTCGCATCATCAAAATGCCGCACGAGCGATAGGATCTAAAATGAATCCCACAGCCAATAAAGCTTTTCGCACTTTGATGATCACCGTTCGCCACCTGTTCGAGCACGGCGGCAGCGGATATACGCCCGACCATCCGTACGGCGCGCAACGGCCCGCGACGATCGAGGGCGAGCTCGCGCTCGTCGCGTCCACGGATTGGGTCCTGGCGCAGCGGGCCGCCCGCGGGAACCACTACCACTCGTTGATCGACGTGCTCGTGGGCCTGCGCGAGGAGCTCCTCGAGGCTCTCGACGAGGTCGAGGGCAAGCCCGTGACGGCCGTCGCGGCGGGGAGGCGCTCATGAGGGGGACGCGCGGCGCGAGGTCAGATTGTCTTCACTGGCCAGTTTTGGAGCAGGTCGGGGACGAACGTGAGAGCCAAGGCGTCTCCACGTCTCTCCCGCACGAGCCACCCGCCGGGCGCCAACGCGCGCTCCAAGAGATAGTGCGACTGGGTTTCTCCCGCGACGGCGATGCGTTGCCACTTCAATTCTTCGGACATTGTGGGAGCGTACCGTGGGCGCACGCGCTGTCATTCCCCGCGGGGCGTAGCGGAAAACCGCTAGGCGCGGGCCCCGCTTGCCCTTGCCCACGAGGTCTGCGCAGGGCCCGAGCGCGTCCCGGCGCGGGGCGGTTTCCCCGTCACGGCCGGTTTGTTCGCGGCGAGAGCGCTTCGGCGCCTTCGGCTTCACGATCGTTATCGGCATCGGCGGAGGCGGGTGCCGCCTCCAGCGAGTCGGCGATGCGCACACGCCGTCCCTCCAAACGCATGCCGGCATCGCCTCTCGCCATCCGTGCCTGGCGCTCGAGTTCCAAGACGTGAGCCGGTCGCGTCCCCTGCAATGCGAGACGGACAATCGCGAGAAACGCACCGAGCACTCCACCGATTCCCGTCACACCGAGCAGGAGTGCTGCCGCCCCGAGCCATCGATCGTTGGAAACCGACGCAAGGCCGGCGCAGCCCATCATCACGATGGAGCCGAGGAGAATAAATGCACTCACTCGAGGCGCCTTTGCTAGCCGCTCCCTCTCTGCTCGCAGGCGCTCCTCGGCAACGACCACGCGTTCGTAGGCGGGATCTGTCCGAATCGCCGCAAGCTCACCCTCGAGGACTTCGATGCGCGCGAGTGCGGCTCCGAGCTGCCCGCGGTACGCGTCGTCGCCCACGCGCGCTTCATAGGTCTTCGGTCCGCCCTGCGCAAGGCCCGTGGGCATATGCGGGCAACGGCTACGGAAAGGAACTGACCGTGAAGTTACGGCGAAGCGTCGGCGAAGAGATCGACTGGCCGAATTGTTTAACGATTCTTTAAACATGACGCACGTCTGACGCAGCGCGTTCGAAAACAGCGATCGACAGCCGTCAAAGAAGCGTTAATCAGTAGTCATGCAGCACGAACGAGAACGAAACCTCGTCGTGCGGGTCGATGACGAGGAGCTCGCGATGGCGCACGCACTTGCGGACGCTGGGGACGAGCCGATCGCGCGAGTCGTGCGACGCATGATCCGACACGAGTACGCCGACAAGTTCGGCACGACGAAGCCGCCGAAGCCGAAGCTGAAACACGCCGCGAAGTAGAAACGAAGTGGCCGACGCGCTGCTGAAACAGCCGCCGGCCGTGATCCGAAACCTGAAAAGAGGCCTCGAATGACCAAGCATACAACGAAGACGAAGGCTCAACCGCGCGACGCGAAGACCGTGACGAAATTCCAGGTCCGAGCCGGTCTTCTCGGCAGACCGGATCTCGCTCCTCGGAGTGAGCTCTCCGCCGAGCAGTACGCCGAAGTGCAGCGACTCGCGGTGAAGCACGCCGACATCGTGGCCGCGCAGCGCTGGGCCGACCGCGAGGCCGTGGCCTTCGGCGAGAAAACGATCAATCACTACCGCGTCGACGGGAGGCACTCGCCCGCCGACCTGCTTCGCCGCGCGCTTGGTGGCGATCACGCGGGGGGGTGAGGACGCGCTCAGCGACGGGATCGCCGCTGCGGCCGATGACCTGAGCGTGTTCGTCGAATGGATCGCGGATAAGAGCGATCCGGACGACCAAATCACCCAACGCGTTGGCAACGGAATCGAGAACCGCCTGCGCGTACTCGCCGAACCGGCCGCTCTCGAGCATCACCACCGACGACATCGAGAACATTCGCGACGCGCTCAGCGCCGCTGTCGTCGCATTCCAAGCCGCGGGCAACGTAAAGGGTGAAGGGAGGCTCGCACCGAAGAGCGCCCAGAATTGCTGGGCGGCGCTCACCACGCCGTTCAAGTACGCGAGCACCCGCAAGGGCCCGCGCGAGCTCCGCGTGCGGGAACCGCAGGGCAACCCATGCCTAGGCATTCCGCCGCCGCGCGACGGCGCGAGCAAGCAGCGCCACTGGTGTCGGCCGGGCGAGGTGCTCGCTGTCGTGAGCTGCACCGATGTGCCGCGTGCGTGGCGCGAGGCCATCGCGATCGCCGCGTACCTCCATCTCCGCCCTGGTGAGCTGCACGAGCTACGCGTGAAGGATCTCGACCTCGAGACCGGCGAGGTTCGTATCTCTCGCGCCTTCGACGAACGCGAGAAGGTCGTGAAGGCGCCGAAGACCGACGAGGGCATCCGGCACGTCAGCATCCCCCCGGCGCTACTGCCGCTGCTGGCGCGCATGCATCGCGATCTCAAGCCCGACGACTTGATCGCCCCCGTCGTGGCCGCGACGCAGGAAAAGAACCGCGCGAGCCTCTTTCGCGGCTTCCTCAAGATGTCAGGCGTCGATCGCGCTGAGCTCTTCGCAGAGACGGCGACGCATCTCATGATCGACTTCCGGTCGCTGCGAGACAGCGGCATCACCTGGCGTTTTCTTGGTGGCGAGCGCGGTGAGGTCGTCCAGCGCGAGGCAGGGCACGAGCACATCGCGACGACGCTCGGGTACGCCAAGGAGGTGCACAGCCGCGGCGGACGGTTCGGTCAGCCGTTTCCTGCGCTGCCCGCCGAGCTCACCGATTCCAACGGACCACCAGCCGGACCACCTGAGGTAGCGCAACGTCAGGCCGCGCACTTGGACGTCTCCGACTCGTCGCGCGCACGGCGTCGCGATACCGCTATTGCCGACGAAAGTGCGTAGCGGGCCGTTTTCCTCCCCTTCATCGCCTCGATCCCGCTGTCGCTCTTCGCCCTCGCTGCGCTCGTCGCGCAGCTCGAAGCACCGACGCGACGTCGCGCGTTCGTCCTCGGGCTGCTCGCGCTCACGCTCTTCTACACGCACGTGAGCTCGTTTCTCCTCTTCGCGCTCATCGCAGGGGTGATGTCGGGTCTCACCTGGATTCGCTTGCTCCGCGCGAAGGCGCCGCGTCGCGACGTGCTCCTCGCCGCCCTGCTCCCGCTCGTCCCGAGCGTGCTCGCGGCCGCCGCATGGTGGCGCGCCGGCAGCCTCGAGGGCGCCAGCGGACACGTCGGACAGGTCAATCGCCTGCCGCTGCTGCTCATCATCGATGCGATGCCGATCTGGACGTTCGACGTGTGGGCCTCGCACGGCGACGAGATGTGCGCGGTGATCTGGTGGGCTGCGTTCGCCGTCGTCGTCGCCTTCCGCGGCGAGACGCACTCGCCGCCGATCGCGTCCATGATGCCTGTCGTGCCGGTGGCCTGCGCTGCCGCGGCCTACCTCGTGACGCCGTTCTCCGTCGGCGCCGCCGGCTACCTGAATCTGCGGCTCGCGCCGGTCGTCACCATGCTCGCGATCCTCGCGCTGCGACCGCGCCGCGGGCCCCTCGGCGACGCACCGCTCGCGGCGGCAGCGCTCGCAGCGCTCTTCATGGCAGGCAACACCCTTTTCGAGATGCGCCGCATCGAGCATGAGAGCCTCGGTGACATCGACGCGCTGCTCGCGAAGGCGCGACCGGGCTCGCGGCTCGCGATGCTGAACTTCCAGACGCGCTCGCCGCGCGCGAACTTCTGGCCGTATGTCTTCGCGGGCAGCTATCACCGCGCCTACGGGGGCGCGGTGGCGTCGTACTCGTTCACCGAGCTCGCGCACTGGCCGCTGCACTACGCGCCGGGAACGGCTCCACCGTCACGCGCTCCCTTCTGGGCGTATGCACCATGCACGTATCGTTACCGCGAGGACGGGGCGTACTACGACTACGTGCTCGTCCAGGGCCATCTCGATCCGTTCGCCGAGCGGACGCCCGGTCCGACGTTCGCGCGGATCGCTCACGAAGGGACCTTCGCGCTCTTCGCAAAGACCGGCGGCACGCCGGATGACGAGACCCCCGACCGTGGCCCGTGCCCGGCGCGGCAGGCGCGGCAGGCGGGAGGTGAGACGAAAATGCCGACACCTACATTGGATTTTTCTCCGATCGACGCGGCGCGGAGCGCAATTGGCCTGCTTCTATTGAGCGCGCCGTTCCACCTCGGGTAGCTTTGACTCCATGTCTGCAGTCGCTGCTTCCGCAGCAGGCGCGTACAGCGCGCCGTCATCGAAAACGTTCCGTTCCATCCTCGAGGCGCGTCGCGGCGAGAACCGCCGGCTCACGCTAGACGACGCCATCGCCGTCCTCGTCCCCGTCTGCGTGGATCTGAAGGCCCGTCACGATCGCGGCGAGCTCGTCTACGTCCATCCATCCGCCATCACCAGCGGCCCCGACGGGATGATGCGCCTTCATCCAGCGCTCGCCGTGGCGCCGACCGCCCCGCGCGATCGTGCTGCGCTCGCGCCCGAGCTCGTGAAGGCGACCAACCCCGGCAATGCCCGCGCGAGCGTCTTCGCCATCGGCGCGATGCTGTACGAGGCCGTGACCGGCTCCGCGGTCGGGCCCGGCATGCGCCGGCCGCGCGACGTCGATCCCAGCTTGCCCGAGTCGCTCGAGATGCTGCTCGGCAAGGCGCTCGTCGCCGACCCCGCACATCGCCCCGACGATCTCGGTGCGCTCGCCAATGCGATGCACCATCTCGCGCCGATGAAGAGCATCCCGCCGCCCGACGTCGACATGGGCGGCCTCGACCAGGCGAACGGTCAGCCCGTCGACATCCGCATGTCGCTGTTGCCGCCCATCGACGTGCAGTTCTCGATCTCGCCGCCGCCGTCCGGACCGTCTTCCTCTCCGGGCATGCCCGCGAGCCACAGCTCTCCCAACGTCGGCAACGTCGGCAACGTCGGCAACGTTCCGGAGGTGCGCGTCACGCGCGATCCGACGCGCCATCTCGCGAACCTCAAGGCACGCCTCGAGGCCGATACGCGTCCGCGTTACGTCGTGAACAAGGAGCGCATGGACCACGGTCCGTTCAGCGCGGTCGAGCTGCTCCAACAGATCGCGTCGAACCAGTTCGTGGGCGAGGACACCCTCCGCGACGAGCTCACCGGCGTCGCGCAGAAGATCAACGAGTGGGACGAGTTCTCTCCCTTCGCGCAGGCCGCGGGCATGCACCGCAACATCGCCCAGGAGAAGAAGGACGTCGCGAAGGTCGAGAGCCTCGAGAAGAAGGCCGGCGCCGCGAAGTTCGTCATCGGCGGCATCCTCGCCGTCGCGCTCGTCACCGGCGGCGCGCTCTTCGTCATGAAGAAGGTCGGCGAACGGAGGGGCAGCGATGGTCTCTCCGACGATCCCAACGCCGTCGACCTCTCCGGCGGCGGCTCGCTCAAGGGCGGAAAAAAGGCTGGCGGCACGGGCGGCAAAGGTGGCGTGGGCGGCGCAGCGGGTGGCGGCGGCGGCTATCACGGCGGCGGCAGCTACGAGGCCGCGCTCAACGCGAACAACCAGGAGATCAGCGTCGGCGGTCCGAAGGCCGGCCCCGATCTGACGGACTCGCAGCTCGGCGCGCCGATGCGGAACGCGTCGTTCATCAGCGGCTGCGGAGCGCCCGAGAGCATGAAGGTCACGGTCCGCGTGGCGGTTCAGAACGGCCGTGCGGCGGGCGTCAGCGTCTACCCGAACCCGCCGAACCCCGCCGTCGCGTCGTGCGTCGATCGCCACGTCCGCGCGCTCGGATGGCCGCCGAACGCGAAGATGGATTTTTTCACGACCACCTACTGAACAAGCGCGTTCGTGCGACCCGGTGTGTCACGCCGCTACGGCGTCCGGAGACCGCGTACGCTCGAGCTGACCGCGCGTTCACCGCGCGTTTCGTGAGTGCTGCGTTTTCGCGGGCTTGCCGAGGGTGATGGTACGGGCCCTGCTTAAACTGTCGCCATGGCACGCAGGGCAACCGCGCACACCCACGAGACGGCAACGGAGAACGACGAGGGCGGGAGCGTTTCGCCGGACCGGGGCATCTGGTCGGGCTCGATCAGCTTCGGCCTCTTGCAGATTCCGGTGACGCTCCACACGGCAGAGCGGCGCGCCGAGGAGATCCACTTTCGCCAGCTCGACAAGAAGGACCTCTCGCCGATCAAGTACGAGCGCGTGAGCTCCGCGACCGGCAAGCCCGTCGAGTGGAAGGACATCGTCAAGGGCTACGAGTACGAGCCCGACAACTTCGTCGTGCTCGACTCCGAGGACCTCAAGAAGGCCAACGTCAAGGCGACGCAGACCCTCGACATCCAGGACTTCGTCCGGGCCGATCAGATCGACCCCGCCTTCTTCGAGACGCCGTACTACATCGTGCCGCAAAAGCGCGCCACCAAGGCCTACGTTCTTCTCCGCGAGGCGCTGAAGAAGAAGAACGCGCTGGCCGTCGCGACGTTCGTCCTCAGAACCCGCGAGCATCTCTGCGCGCTCATGCCCGTGGGCAACGCCATCATGCTCGAGGTCCTGCGCTTCGGCCACGAGCTCCGCAAGCCGAATGACATGCCGCTGCCCGGCAAGGACGCGTCGATCGGCGACCGCGAGCTCGCGATGGCCGAGCAGCTCATCGACGGGATGATGAGCGACTGGGAGCCCGGCAAGTACAAGGACCGCTTCTACGGCGACGTCATGAAGATGATCGAGGAGAAAGCCAAGACCGGCTCCTTCACGCCGAAGGCCAGCAAGGACCGCGGTGAGGTCGCCAACGACGTGGTCGACCTGCTCGATCTCCTCAAGCGGAGCGTCGCGGGCAACGGTGGCAAGAACAATCACGCCAACGACGCGCATGCGAAGACCGCCGCGCACAAGAAGCCCGGCACCAAGAAGACGGCGCAACGCGTATCGAAGAAGCACGAGGCCGCGTGATGTCGGATCCGGACGCGCCCGCATCGAGCAGCGGCGAGGGCCCCGTCTCCCGGCGGGCTCCTCGGCGCACGTCACGTGCGCGCGGGCGCGGACGGCGGTCGCCGAGCTCGGTCCGACACATCGAGCACCACGCGAAACGAAAGAGCGCCGTGGAGCGCGCCACGTTGCGCATCGCGAAGGAGGTCGGCCTCGTGCGCCCGCTCCGCAAGAAGCCGCTCCCCAAAGATCCCGTCGAGAGCGCCAAGGCGGCGCACTGCCGTTACGTCGACGATTCGGGCCCCGGTATCCGCCGCATGAAGGCGGGCCAGGGCTGGAAGCTGGTCTCGCCGCTGGGCAAGCCGATCCGCGCGCTGGAGGTCATCGCGAGGGTGAAGAGCCTCGTCATCCCCCCCGCCTGGACGGAGGTGTGGATCTGCCCCGACGGTGACGGCCACATCCAGGCGACCGGCCGGGACGCCCGCGGCCGCAAGCAGTACCGCTATCACTGGCGCTTCCGTGAGATCCGCGAAGAGACCAAGTACGAGCGCATGATGCAGTTTGCCGAGGCGCTCCCCACCATCCGCGCGAAGGTCGACGAGGACCTCGGCATGCCGGGCCTCACGCGCCCCAAGGTGCTCGCGACGGTGGTGCGTCTCCTCGAGATCACGCTGATCCGCGTGGGGAACGAGGAGTACGCGCGCGACAACGGTTCGTTCGGGCTCACCACGATGCGCACGCGCCACGTGGACATCTCGGGATCGACGATCAAGTTCCACTTCAGCGGCAAGAGCGGCAAGGACCACGCGGTCAAAGTCCAGGACCGACGCCTCGCGCGCGTGGTCCAGCGCTGCAACGATCTGCCAGGCGAGGTGCTCTTTCAGTACGTCGACGACGACGGCGAGCGTCACAGCGTCGAGTCGAGCGAGGTCAACGAATATCTCCGCGAGATCTCCGGCGCCGACTTCACGGCGAAGGACTTCCGCACGTGGGCCGGCACGGTGCTGGCGGCGCAGGCGCTTAAGGCGCTCTCGGCGTTCGACACGAAGGCGACCGCGAAGAAGAACATCGTCGAGGCGGTGAAGAGCGTCTCGAGCCGCCTCGGCAACACGCCGAGCGTGTGTCGCAAGTGTTACGTCCACCCGCAGATCTTCGACGCGTACCTCGACGGCCACCTCGTGGCGACGCTCCAGCGGCACGCCGGGAAGGAGCTGCGGGAGAACCTGCTGTCGCTCTCCTCGGAGGAGGCGGCGGTGCTGATGCTCCTCCGCGACCGCCTGACGGGCAAGCGACCAGTGGCGGTCTCACCGCCAGCGCCCGTCGAGGAGGAACAGCCTCCTCATTCGCGCGCGGCGTGACCATGGCTCCGGATCTGCGCACGTATTCGCTTTTCGCTCGAGGTCAGACACGAGACATATGACGATCCGGTATTCATCAAACTACTGCGCAAACACGATATCGCCCTCGTGGTGGCGGATACGGCAGGAAAGTTCTTTTATCTCGAGGACGTGAGCTCCGACTTCGTCTACGCGTCTACGCGTCTATGCGTCTGCGCGCGCATGCGCGTAGGCGCGGCTGCACGTCGAGAAGAAGCTCTACGTGAGCGGCTACGAGCGCGAGGCCCTCGATCGCCGGGCGGCCCGCGTCGAGTTTGGCGCGACGGCGGGCAGCGCAAAGACGCCGTGCTGGCGGCGCCGGGATTGTCGCCAAAGGCCCAAAAATGCCGCGACTTCTTGGTGTACTTCGACAACGACGTGAAGGTCTGCGCACCCTTCGACGCCATGAACCTCGCCGCGCGCCTCGGACACGGAGGCCTGGTACCCTTCCCACGCAAGGTGAGGCGCGCCGTCGAGGCGGTGCGCGACGTCGAGGAGCCGCTGTCGAGCTGGGATCACTGGAAATTCGATCCGGCCAAGACGAGGACCGCATGAAGCGAACCGAGAAGGACTCGAGCCGAAGCGCCGCGGCGCGCAGCCTCGAGCGCTACAACGCGATGCGCGACTTCAAGACCACCGAGGAGCCGTCGGGCGAGGTCCATCCGACCGATACCGGGCATTCGTTCGTCATCCAGAAGCACGCCGCAACGGCGCTGCACTATGATTTCCGGCTCGAGCTCGACGGCGTGCTCCTCTCGTGGGCGGTGCCGAAGGGGCCGAGCCTCTCGCCAAAGGACAAGCGTCTCGCTGTCCAGACCGAGGATCACCCGGTCGACTATCGTGACTTCGAGGGGACCATCCCGCACGGCGAATACGGGGGCGGGCCGGTCATCGTCTGGGACCGGGGCACGTGGGAGCCCATCGGCGAGCCCCGCGAGGGCATGAAGAAGGGTCGCCTCGAGTTCGTGGTCCACGGCGCGAAGCTGCACGGCAGATACATCCTGGTGCGGCTCGCCGAGAAGGACCGCGATCGCGGGAAAAAGAACTGGCTCCTCATGAAGCGCAGCGACGAGCATGTCCGCGAGGGCGCGGAGGCGGACATCGTGAAGCGGCTGCCGAAGAGCGTTCTCACCGACCGGACCGTGGAGGAGGTGAAGGCGGGCGTGCCAGCGACGGCGAAGAAGGCGGGCGCGAAGGCGGCGCCGGTCGCGTTGCCCGCGTTCGGCAAGCTGCTGCCGCAGCTCGCCACGCTCGTCGATGACGTGCCGACGCACGGCGACTGGGTCTACGAGGTGAAGTACGACGGGTATCGCGCCATCGCGACCCTGGACGAGGGCAAGGTGCGGATCGCGTCCCGCAACGGCAAGGACTGGACAGACCACTTCGCGCTCGTCGCGGAGGCGCTCTCTCATGTGCGCGCGAAGACGGCGGTGTTCGACGGCGAGATTGCCTACGTCAATGAAGACGGGCGGACGGATTTCCAGAACCTGCAGAATGCACTGAGCGGCTCTGCGAACGCCGGGCGCCTCGTGTACTTCGTCTTCGATCTCCTGCACTACGACGGCGTCGACCTGACCGGCGAGACGCTCGAGGTGCGCAAGGGAAAGCTGCGCACCATCCTCGCCGGCGAAGGACCGCCGCTGAAGATGGGCGAGCACACGCGGGGCAGCGGAAAAGAGCTGTTCAGAGAGGCTTGCAAGATGGGCCTCGAAGGGATCATGGCGAAGCGCGCGGATCGGCCGTATCGCGGGGGCCGTGGCGCCGACTGGGTGAAGGTGAAGTGCCAGAAGCGTCAGGAGATGGTCATCGTTGGATCGACCGCGCCGAAGGGAGCGCGGACGGGCGTCGGCGCGCTGCTGATCGCGGTGCGCGAGGGCAAGACGTATCGCTACGCCGGCAAGGTGGGCACGGGCTTCACGCATGCATCGCTCGACGATCTGACGAAGCGCCTCGCGAAGCTCGCGGTCGGCGAGCCGCCGGTGACCGGCGCGCCGCGCATGCGCGACGCGCGCTGGGTGAGGCCGGAGCTCGTCTGCGAGGTGCGGTTCACCGAGTGGACGCGCAGCGGCGCGCTGCGCCATCCCACGTTCGAGGGCCTGCGCGAGGACAAGAAGCCCGAGAACGTGGTGCGCGAGGTGGAGAAGGCCGTCGCGCCCGTCGAGAAGGAGGCCTCGCGTGCACCGCGCGCGACGAAGCCCACGAAGCGCGTGGCGAAGCGCCCGGACGACGGCGGCGAGGTGAAGGTCGGCGACCTCGTCATCACGCATCCGGACCGCGTCGTCGACAAGGAGACAGGAATCACAAAAGGCGATCTCGCGCGCTACGCCGGCATCATGGCGCCGCTGCTCCTGCCGTTCGCGAAGAAGCGGCCGCTCATGTTGGTGCGGTGCACGGAGGCGTGGGACGGCGGCGGCTTCGGCGCCCAGGGCAAGCGTCCGAAGCGTGCTGCGTGCTTCGTGCAGAAGCACTCGGGCCGCGGTCTGGTCGCGAACATCGGTCGAGGCGAGGTCGAAGGCGAAGAGGTCCTGTTCGTGCGAAACGAGGAGGAGATCGTCTCGCTCGTACAGCTCAACAGCGTGGAGCTGCACGGCTGGGGCTCACGCATGCCGAGCTACGAGAAGCCGGACTGGATCGTGTTCGACCTCGATCCCTATGTGGGGTTGCCGTTCGCGCGCGTCGTCGAAGCCGCGCTCGATCTGCGGGACGAGCTCGCGAAGATGGGCCTCGTGACATTCGTGAAGACCACCGGCGGCAAGGGCCTGCACGTGGTCGTTCCACTGACGCCGAAGGACGACTGGGACGTCGTGAGCGGCTTCGCCACCGCCGTCGCGGAGGGCATGGTGAAGCGCGAGCCGAAGAAGTACGTCGCGACGATGACGAAGGCCGCGCGCACCGGAAAGATCTTCATCGATCACTTCCGCAACATGCGCGGAGCGACGGCCATTCTCCCCTACTCGCCGCGTGCGCGCACGGGCGCGACGGTGGCGCTCCCGGTGACCTGGAAGGAGCTGTCGACCATCGATCCGCAAGCGCTCACGGTGCTCACGGTTACGGCGCTGCTCGCGAAGCGGCGCGTCGACCCGTGGGCCGATCTGCTGACGACAAAGCAGACGCTCCCGCGCGATCTGGCCGCTGCGCTCCGCAAGCGCGCGCGCTGATGCGAATCGTGAGCATGCTTACGAGTTAGAGTTGCAAGGACGCTAACTCGTAAGCCAGCTTGCGATTGGGGGGCTGGGTGCCGGGGCTGGGGCTGGGTGCGGAGGCTGAGTGCCGGGCTGAGCTCAGGTGCCGGGCGGCTTCGGGATGCACGCCGCGAGGGCGCCACCGGCGACGAAGCACGTCGAGCCCTGAATGCAGTCGGCGTCGGACTGGCAGGGGAACGCGCACTTGCCGTACTGCGTGTTGCACTTGTGCGTCATGCAGGAGGAGTCGTTCTGGCAGGGAAGCGCGGTCGGACCCGGCACCGCCATTGCGGCGCCTGCGGGGGCGACGCCCGGCTGCTGCGGGTAGGCGCCTGGCTGCTGCGGATAAGCGCCCGGCTGCTGCGGGTAGGCGCCCGGCTGCTGCGGATAAGCGCCCGGCTGCTGCGGATAGCCCTGCGGCTGTCCATAGCCAGCCTGGCCGTAGCCTGCCTGGTTGGGCGGCGGCTGATCCTTGCTGCCACACGCGACGACGAGGGCCGCAACGGCGCCCATACCCACGAACACGGTCGAGATTTTCATGCGTTCCTCCAAGCTAGGGCACGCCCGAAGTCGGCCGCGGACGGCCTCGTCGGGTGATGACTACAACTATCGACGGTCACCCGGACCGTCAACGGCCCTGCGCTTGCTCCCCTTACAGGACCGCCTCGCTGCGGTATCGTCGCGGCGATGCTCCGCCGCATTCCGGCCCTCGGGTTGGTCCTCCTCCTCGCATGCCACCAGGGCTGCCACCAGGGCGAGCCGCCCTCCGCCGTGGGCCTCGACGCCGCGGTGTCGCCGCTCCCGCCGCCCCCCGGCGAAGCGACCACCGCGGGCGACGCCGGCGCGAACGCGAACGCGAACGGCGTCGGCAGCGCGGCCGTCGCGAGCGCGGCCGTCGCCAACGCCGCTACCGTCGATGCCGGCCCAGATCCCGGGACGCTCCCCCAGACGAAGGACAAACCTGAGGCGTCGGGCGCGGCGTTCGACGGGCGCGTTGCCTCGCTCTGGGACGCCATCGTCAAGGACGATCCCGATCGCGCGATGCCCTTCTTCTTCCCCGTCACCGCCTACGAGCAAGTGAAGGCCATTACCAATGCTGCGTCGGACTGGCGACGCCGCCTCGTCGCCGCGTACAAGCGCGACGTCCATGCGCTCCACAAGCGCCTCGGCGAGCAAGCCGCGAACGCGAAGCTGGTGCGCGCGGACGTCCCGCAGGATCGCGCGCGGTGGGTCGAGCCCAACGAGGAGTCGAACAAGCTCGGTTACTACCGCGTCTACGGCACCCGGCTCGTCTACGAGCTCGAAGGCAAGGAGCGCAGCCTCGAGATCACGTCGCTCATCGCGTGGCGCGGCGAGTGGTACGTCGTGCACCTCAGCGGCTTCAAATGAGGAGCGACGTCATGGAGACGGCGGCCGCTCTGCCGCAGGCGTAAGGCTGCTGGCAAATGACTCGCTCCTCCATGCTCGCGCTCTCCCTCGGAACCATCGCGCTGGTGGCGGCTTGCGGCGGAAAAATCCTCGACGATGGATCGGTCACGTCCATCGCCGGTGGACCGGGCACCTCGCCCACCGGGAGCGCCGGCAGCGGCGGTCCGGGCGCAACGACGGGCAGCGTGCCCAGCTCGCCGAGCGGCGGACCGACCTCGGGTCCCGGAACCGGTCCCGCGCCGACCGCCACCACGAAGCCGATCACCTGCGGCGCCATCGCGTGTGATGGCGCCACGCAAGAGTGCTGCATCACCGTCGGCGGCGGACCCGGCGGCGGCGGAAGCACGACCAGCGCGGGCGGTCCGCCCAGCGATCCGACGACGGCCACGTGCACGCCGAAGGGGAAATGCGGCGGCGACATCACCCTCTCCTGCTCGAGCGCGGCGAGCTGCGCGGGCGGCGAGGTCTGCTGCGCCGACCTCAACGCCGATGCCCCCGCCGCGACGTGCCAGCCGAAGTGCCCGCGCGGCAACTCGCAGCTGTGCACGAGCGACAAGGACTGCACGAAGGGTCGGACCTGTCAGGACACGCAGGCCGGCTTCGGTTTCTGCCGCCGGCTCGGTGGTGGTGGCGGCGGTGGCGGCGCGAGCTCCAACGGCGGACCGTGAGACCGCGCGATGGCGGCCCCTGCGGGCCTCACTCGTTGGCGGTGCACGAGTAGGTCACGTTCCACGCTTTGAGGGTCGCGATCCCCGGAGGAGTCACGCCGCCACACGTGGCCGGACATCCGCCGCCGTTGTCCTTCGCGGAGGACTCGTTGTTCTTGAAGTTGCACTCGGGAATGCTGTTGTCCCAGTTGACGTACGCGTGGCGGTTGCCGTTGAGGCCGCAGCCGGGGACGCTCGCGCACGTGCCGGGCATGAGGTCCGTCGCGAGGAGCAAGCTGCACGCTGTCCCGCAGCCGGCGCAGCCGGCGGAATTTCCTCCAGGCCCACCGTTCGCGATGGCGACCTTGAGGGTCTGCCCAGCATTGACCTTCGTGTTGCCGCGGTTGCACGCGAGCATCTGCTGCACGCCTGCGACTGCGCAGGTGGCGTTGATCGTGAGGTCGATGCCGGGGCACGCCGGATCGGTGTAGCCGGTCGCGCCGTTCCAAGCGCAGACGCCGGCCGCGCAGTGCCAGTCCTGAAAGCAGTCCTTGTTCGTCGTGCACGCACCGGGATTGGCGGGGCCGGGACATGCGGCAGTGCCATCGGCGGTCGTAAGTCCGCCGATGCTTCCGCCACCGCCGCACGATGAGGTGAGCGTCGCGGTGAGCAGCAGATTCGGCTGCCTCGAGTTGACCATTCCGAGCGGCGTCGCGAGCGACTTCGGGCACGGCGGGCTCGGTCCGGTGAGGCTACAGATGGCCGGGTCCGGCGCAGGAGCGCTCGCGATCGCGGCTGGCGTGGGTGTCGGCAGCCAGGGACCGGTCGTCGTGGGACCCGTTTGCGCGCCGAACGAGATCGTCGAGGCACCGGTCAGGCTGGCGCTGTAGGCGAGGAAGTCCCAGGATGGACCATAGCCCGTCGGACAGCTCGCGGTGTACGCCTGGGTGTAGGTCGTGGTCGCCGGCGGCGGCACCGGTGTCGGCGGCGTGCACACCGAGATCTTCCGAGTGAAGCCAGCGAGCGTGAGCTTGTAGTTCGAGCCCGTCGAGTTGCGCTCGGCCTGGAACACGTCGATCTCGTAGTTCTGCCCGACCGTGAGCGTGATCGGGGGCTCCGTGGTCGCCGATGCCGGAACGGAGAGCGATCCGCCGAGGGCGAGCGTGACCTGTCCAGCGACCGGCGGGTGGTGGTTCCCGAGGTCGACGACCTTGCGTCCGCCGATGTAGACCCAGAGGTCGTCGTCACCGATGAACGACAGGACCTCACCGCCCGCGTACGTGAACGGGAAACGCACCTCGCTCGTGAACGAGTAGTTCTTTCCGATCACCTGGTTTCCGAAGCCGAGACCGTTGATGGGGAAGAAGCCGCCGTACCCGGCGCAGGTCTGCGTCGGAACCGCATTGCCACAGTTGATGTTGGGGAGGTTGTAGGCCGGGTCGGCGGAGCTGTCGAACTGGAAGCTTCCAGCCCCGATGTTCGCGAGCCGAAGGAACTTCCCGAGAATGACCTTGTTGCTCGGGTCATCGTGGTACCAGGTCGCGAAGGATGCGGCATTCAAGAGGCAGCCCAGACCCGCGAGGAACACGGGCTCTCGGTCCACGCTCGAGAGCCCGACCTGGGTGAGGCCCTGCTTCAAACCGGAGGCGCACCCGCCACCGGTACCTCCGATCTTGTGCGGGATGCCGTCGGGCATGCCCGCCACCTGGAAGTCGGGCGCGGTGACATAGCCACCGAAGGTGTCGAAGTCGCGGTAGATCGCTGGAACGTCGAGGTACGCGGGCAGCGGCGCCGTCACGGTCACGCACGTCGAGCCCGGCTCGATGGTGCAGGTCGACGAGCAACCGTCGCCGTTCGTCGTGTTGCCGTCGTCGCACGTCTCGCCAGGGAAGAGGAGGCCGTCACCGCAGACCGCAGTACACGCCGTCGGGCCCGGACCAGCGCCTACGGGGCAGTTCACTTCCCGCTTGCACTGGTAGCAGCCGTCGTACGGGCGGTCCTTCACGGTACCCGTCGAGTCCGCCGTCCACGGACCGTCATCGCATTGCTCGAGGCCCTCGACCATGCCGTTTCCGCAGGTGGCCGCGACACAGGGGCTGCCCGGCATGGGGCACTTGAATCCGACCTCGAGCCCGCACGTTGCGTTACAGCCGTCGCCGTTCACGACGTTGCCGTCGTCGCACTGCTCGCCAGACTCGAGCATCCCGTTGCCGCACACGGCGGGGACGACGACCATCGCGCACGTGGGCACGACCGGCATCGCCGGCGCCTCGTTGAAGACCTTGCAGCCCGGATTGCACGGATCGGTCGTGCACATCGCGGAGCTCGACAGGGAGAGCGTGGAGAGCGACCCCGTGTCGTCGCCGGGTGAACTGAGCGTGGGCGGCGTGTACGCATGCGTGGCGACCGTGCCGCCGAGCGCGCCGCAGGGGCCCCATGTTCCGTTCGTGCATGTCTGCGTCGAGTTGAAGCAATCGACGTAGCCCGCGTGCTCGGCGAGGACGACGTGACAGGCCGCGATCTGTCCTTCGTTCGAGCACGCTCCGGTCTGTACGTTGCTCTGGAACCCAGAGTTGTCGACGACCGCAGCGTTGGGCCGGTCACTGCCGCAGCCGTGCACGCATGCGAGAAGCAGTGCAGCCGTGATCGACGTGATTGGGACCCACGATCGCTTCATTCGAAGGCTCCTCCGAGGCAGCCCCATGCGCGGCGGGGACGCGATACTCGTGGGGAAAACGTCTACGTCGGCCGCGTGACAGAGAGCGTTGCGCAAAGAAACAGATGCATCTTTCGAGCCGCGTCGGAGCAACCGGAGACCGGTCGTATCTGCGCCTGATCGTCGCCGGATCTTGGGTGCGGGAGTCCGCAAATAGTTGCGGACACGGACCTGTTTGCAGAGTTCCACGCACTACCGCGGCGGGTCGAGCTCGACCGACGATGGTTGTTCATCGCTTGCAGCTCGTCTCAGTCCGGGTACCGTTGCTCGGTGGTCGTTCTGCGAGCTCGTTACGTGATCGTGCTTCTCGGGATCGTCGGCGGTTCGGCGGAGAGCGTGATCGCTTGCTCCTCCGAGGAAAGACCGCCTCCCGGCGGGGGTGGAACTGGAAGCGGAACCGGAGGCGGTGACGGCTCGACCACCGACGCTGACACGCTCCGGGACAGCGCGGCTGACCGAGACGGCAGTGCTGACGCCACGGACGACCGACCGCTCTTCTCCGACGACGGCGCCTGCCTCGACGACAAACCGGCGCCGACGATCGACGGAGGCTTCACTGGCGGTGACGACGCCGGAGTGCCCATCTGCCCTAAGACCGGAACGTGCGTGACCTACTGCAATGACGTCGTGGCTCACTACAAGCTCGGGATCGCGCAGGTAGCCGTCACGTGCATCCGCAAGCTGCCTTCGTGCTCGGACGTCGCCGACGTGAGCTTGTGCGTGGACAACGCGCTTGGCGCGTCGTGCAAGGACATGAGCTCGCCCGCATACTGCACGCCGCTCGTGAAGCCGTGCGATCCCAACGCCGGCGGATTGGGCAGCCTCATCGACGAGCCAGGATGTGAGTCCTTCGGTAACGGCTTGAGCGCCGCCGGCCGCAGCGCTTTGTCCGCGTGCATCCAGAGCAAGATCGACGCGGGTACGTGCCCGAACGACGTCCGCCTGTGTACCGATCAGATTCGGCAGTAGGCTCACACGGCGACGGACGCGATAAGGGTGTCCGCTACAGAGCAGTCAACGTTTTGGGAAGGACGTAACAATCGGGCCTGTAGCTCGGTCGGCAGAAGCCCGCCGCGTGATGCCGAACACACTCACGTCGAGCGGGTGCTTCGCCCGAGAGTTGTGCATGACGAAAACGTTGTGTCTGACCCAGATCATCCGGCGCGACCGCATCGGCCTGAAGAACGCGTCCGCGAGCACCTCGCCTGCGAACTTGTCGTCCCCGCGCGCAGCGGCTTCGGCCAGCTGCTCGGCCGACACGCGGCGCCGGTCGTCGGGATCGCGAAAGCATTCCTCGATCGCCAGCTTGCCCTTTGGGCGCACGAACTGTCCGCGCGGAAGGAAGACGTTCTCGGAATCGCCCGAAGGGTCCGCCCGTGATCGGCATCGCCTCGCTCGACGTACAGGCCGAGCCCGAGAGCATCAGCAGCCCTGCCGTAGACGTCCCAGGGCCCGTTGCATCGTCACCGTCGGCTCAGTAAAACGCATGACTTAACCGACCTGCAGCCAGGTCATCTCACCGACTTGAACCCCGGTTGCCCCGTGAACCATCGGGCAAGGATACTTGCACCCGGCGCGCGGCATGGCGGCGATCTGGCGCCCCCGACGCCCAGCGCGGCCGGCCCGGAACCGTCGACCCTCGCGCCGACGACGAGCACGTACGACTTCGACGCGCCGGGGGGTCACGCCGTGCTGCGCCCCAGCTCTCGCTCGCGTCTTTTTTCTCAGCAGAGGAGAGCGTCGAGGCGCTCGAAAGGACCCCGCATGACCCGGCACGAACGCAAACAGATCCTTCGCGAGATGGAGATCGGCGCCCTGATCGACGGCGCCCGCCTCGCAATCTTGCGCGAGGTGCCCCCTCGAACGTCAGCAGACGGCGGCGAAAAGAGTAGACGAACAACGCGCTTCAAAGTATCGCAACCATGACACTTTCGGGCCTATAGCTCAGTCGGTAGAGCTGCGGACTTTTAATCCGTAGGTCGCGGGTTCAAGTCCCGCTGGGCCCACCATGATCGTTGAGGATTTCCGTCGCTGTCCTACAGCCTGTCCCACGGTCCGTCCTACAATCAGTTCTTTGGGCAGCGGGGGAAACGGCTCGCCGAACCTTCCACCCCGCGCGTGGACCTCTTTGGCGTACCCCAGCGTCGTGGCGATCTGCTCATGGCCCGCCTCTCGCTGGACGACCTCGGCCCGCTCGTTCGCGAGGAAGCGCCAGGTGATGCCCGAATCCCGTAGGGAGCGGAAGTCGATCATGAGGTGCGTCGGCGTCTCGACGAACAGCTCCGCGCGCTTCACGCCCGCAGCGGTCAGGTAGCTACGAAAGAGTCCGGCGCGGAAGTATTCGTCTGTCGCAGCGACGATCGGAGCCACGAGGTCTTCTGCCTTGCCGTCACGCGCGATGCGTTTCAGAAGCGGAAGGAGCGGAGGCGGCACGGTGACGTCACGGATCCCCTTCTTGCTCTTGGGCGGCCCGACGACCTTCTTTCTCTCATTGTAGGCACGCGTGATCTTCACC
>JAYTOQ010001025.1:0-1914 GCA_043747665.1 Polyangiaceae bacterium
GCTCAAAGCTAATCGCGTGGGATCACATATGATCACGTATGGTCACGACGCGCCGCGCGGGCGCCGCGACCACCGCGAACTCGACCGAAGACCGCTTTGCTTTCGCGGACTTCAAACTGATCGGCGCTCTAGGAACGAGAGGGAGATCGGGCACGGGCACGGGCGAGATGTTCTCGGCTACGACTCGGTGACCCGTGCGTGCGGCGACACCACCGGGGGTGAGCCTTCCAGGCCGCAGCTTCGCCGCGACGTCGATGAATCGCCGATCGGCGCGGCGAGCCAACAAGCCGTGCGTTGTGGAACCCGCCCGGGTAGCCTCCCGGCATGGGAAGGTATGCTGCCTTGTGTCTCGCTCTCGTGATCGGCTGCGGAGCCCGTACCGGCTTCAGCGATGACAGCGACATCGGAGCGAGCGCGACGGGCAACCCCACGGGACCGCTGCCGAGTCATCCGGGTGCAGGCAGCTCAGGTGGCTCAGGTGGCTTCAGGTGTCCTTCCGAAGCCCCGCGCGCGGGGACATCGTGCGATCTCCCGCCAGGTACGCTCGAGAGTTGCGGGCGCTACGAGCGCGCAAATCCGAGCGACCGTACGGCCGGCGACAACGGCTGTCCGGTCCTCGTCGCCTGTGCAGACGGGCTCTGGCGGACCGTCGACTGTCACAACGTCAGCAAGCCTTGATCCGCTCCGCGAGCGTGTCGACGCCGGTGCCGTAGCCGATCGCGTCTCGCCTTCACGCGCGCTCTGGGCAGTCTCTCGTCTCCACTGCCCGTGCCCGCTCTCCTCTCGTCTTGTCCCCGCGACGCGGCTACGCGAAGCGCTTCGGCGTTCGCCAGCCGCCCATCGCGGTCTCGAGCGCCATCGCCACCGCGATCGACAGGTGGTCCTGCTTTCGCGGGGCCACCACCTGCACGCCGAGTGGAAGGCCGCGCGCGTCCAGGCCGAGCGGCACCTGCGTCGACGGCATCTCCATCACGTTGAAGATGGCCGTGTACGCGAACTGGAACGGCGCGAGCAGCGGCGTGCGGTGGCGCGGCGGGATGCGCGGGAACGACGGGTAGAGCAGGACGCCCTCCTCGCCGAGCACGTCCGCGAGCTGCGCCGACAGATCCTTGCCGAGCGCGAGGATGCGGCGCGTGCGCGACGCGAACTTCGCGGGGATCTCCTCGAGCACCGAGAGCAGGAGCCCGGGCAGCGTGTACTGCGAGCGCCCGAACGGAAAGAGCGCTAGCTCGCGCCACGGCGCAAACTCGCCGCCGTGAGCCATGAGATCGCGGAAGCGACTGCCGCCGCCGCGCCCCTCGTCGAGCATCGCCGACCAGATCTCGAGTGAGCGCGAGAGCCCGCGGATCTCGCGGCGCTCGACCTTCGCTCCAGAGAGAAGGAAGTCATAGCCGGGTTGGCTGGACGACCTGGTCGCGGACGCGCGGGTCGTCAGGCAGCGACACGCTGATGATGGGCTTCACGCCCTCGGCGCGCCGGCGCTGGTCGAGGACGTGGGCGACGGACTCGGCGCGGAACGCGCCCCGTGCGTGCGCGTCGCGGATTGCCGCCTCGAGCGCGGGCGCGCCGTAGAGGTCGAGGAGGCGGAGCAGACGGGACGTGGTGCCGCCGAGATGCCCGCCGTGGAGCGCGATCTCGGCGAGGAACGCGTGGGCCGAGGCGCAGACGGCGAAGAGCCGGTTGCGACCGCGGTGCTCGCGCGCTTTGCGCTTGTAGGTGGAGAGGGCCGCGAGGTGTCGCTCGTCCTCGAGCTGCTGGCCGGCGTCGTAGGAACGAACATGACGAGCGATCTCGGTCGTGCCGTCGAGCACGCGGACGAGCGTCTCCGAAGCAACGACGGACACGGTCTTGCGGACGTGCGTGTGGGGGATCGAGTAGTCGTTGCGGTCGAAGCGGAGGTAGGGAGTCTTTCCC
>JAYTOQ010001026.1:0-2140 GCA_043747665.1 Polyangiaceae bacterium
CGCGCCCCGGTCAGCGCGCCGGCGCGATGTCGGCGGCGTCGCCGAGAGCGCCGCGTGCGAGGACCTCGATCGCCTCCGCAAGGGCGGGGGTCTCCGCCGTCGCTGCGGCGCCGAGGCCGACGACGTAGCGCGCGACCTGCAAGATCGCGTTTGTCTCGACGGTCACGCGAATGCGGCCGCCGTTCGGGATCGTCTGCACCTTCATGGTGGCGAGCAGGTTGTTCTGTACCCAGCGAGCCTCCGGCTCACGCACCACGAACGACAGCTCCGCGACGGCGCCTCCGGCATTGAAGCCGTCGATGCTGGCGCGGTGGAACGTGTCGATCGCCTTCGCCTCGGACGAGCGAAACTTCTCGTTGGGATCGAGGTGCGCCGAGAGAATGTTCTCGACGCGAAACCACTTCAGCTTGTCCTCGCGATGACACGTGGCGATGAACCGTGCCGGCCTCCCCAGGAACACGCGGTGCACCGACGCATGGCGAATCGACATCTGCCCTCGGCTCGCGGTGAAGTAGCGGAACCAGAGCGATCGCTTCTGGGCGGCTGCATCCTCGATGAGCGCGAGGTAGTCCTCTTCCTGCTTCGTGGACGTCGGCGGGACGACGGCGACCGGAAGCGTGCTCACGCTGCCGCCTTGCGGCAGGTTGCGAAGCACCGTCTCGAGCAGACCATCACGTGTCTTGCTCTGGGGCAGTCGCAGAAGATGGCGAAGGAGCTCGGGCAGCTGCTCGCGCGAAAACACGACGCCCCCGGGGAACCAATCCTTCGGCACACTCCAGTAGACGTGGGGGTGTTCCTCCTCGCGTTCGAGGTGAAAGACCTCCTGAAGCTCCTTCAGCTTTTCGCGAACCGCTGGCGTCGTCATCTCGAGGCGCGCGGCGAGAGCCTTCTGCGTCCAGGTTCGCTGGTCGAGGAAGGCTTGCACGAGCTGGACGACGGTGACGGTACTGCTGCGTTGACCCACGGAGGCGATGTTAACCGGAACGCAGGTGCGCTCCAGGTAATCTGACGGTGATGCCTCTCGCGCATTCGCTCGTGACGGCGCCGACCGTCACCGCCGAGCATCCGCCGACGCGGTGGCTGCTCTTCCTCCATGGGATCCTGGGCTCCGGCCCGAACTGGCGCACGTTCGCCAAGCAGATCGTCGCGGCGCGGCCCGAATGGGGAGCCGTGCTCGTCGATCTCCGCCTTCACGGCGAGTCGCAGCAAGGATTTTCTCCGCCCCATACGCTCGCGGCGGCGGCAGCGGACGTGCAGGAGCTCATCATGACGCTCGAGCTCGAAGCCGCCTGCCGCGGTGGGTCGGTCCGCGGCGTGCTCGGCCACAGCTTCGGCGGCAAGGTGGCGCTCGAGCTCGCGCGCCAGCGGAACGGCAACCTCGATCAGCTCTTCATCATCGACTCGACGCCCAGCGCCCGTCCGGACGGACGTGGCTCCGAGTCGACCCGGCACATCGTCGAACTCCTCACGCACCTGCCAGACGAGTTCCCGGATCGCGCCGCGTTCACGGCGTGGATCGAAGCGCAAGGCGTCTCACGTCCCACCGCGATGTGGCTCGCGATGAACGTGCGCCCGCTCCCGCAGACGACCCGCTTCGTATTTCGGGTCGACATCACGGGGATCCGCGAGCTGCTCGGCGACTACTTCCGCGTGGATCTATGGGGCTTGCTCGAACATCCGCCCGCGGAGGCACCCATGCAGACACACCTCATTGTCGGAGGGCGGTCGGGCGTCGTCGACCAGGCCGACCGCGAGCACGCCAGGCGATGTCCGAAGACGACGCTCGATGTGATCGAAGAGGCGGACCACTGGGTCCATGTCGACGCGCCCGATGCGCTGCGCGCGCTCGTGCTCGGTTATTTGGGACCGGTCAGTTGACCTCTTTGTCGTCGGCGCCATTGCCGGCGGCGGCCGCGCCGTCATCGGCGTCATCCGCGTCCGCGTCCGCGTCGTCTTCGTCGTCCTCTTCGTCATCCGAGGCCTTCGCGGTGGCTTCGCCGGCCTTCGGCGTGAACACGATGCGACCGTCGCCGTTCGAGTCCGCGAGGGCCTTCGGAAGCGCCGCGTACTCCGCGGGGACCTCGCCGATGTCCTTGCCGCGCTCGAGCGCGCCCAGCTCCTGAGCGACCCACACGTCGAA
>JAYTOQ010001027.1:0-5669 GCA_043747665.1 Polyangiaceae bacterium
CCTCGCATTGACCCAGGGACATCACGGCTACGCGACGATGGACCCGAAGCAGTCTCCGAACGAGCTGTGGCTCGTGAGCGATTCGGGAGAGACGAAGACGAAGCTCCCAAGCCGCGAGTTCACCGCGGTCACGATGGTCTCGACTTCCGACGGGAGTCTCGTTGCAGCGACCGGCATGGAAAGCTCGTGGATGGCGGTGGCGACGGGCGGCGCCGCGTCGGAGGCCGTGCGCGTCCTCGCGGTCGAAGGTGAAAGGAAGATCGGCGACGAGCTCGTCTATCGCTCGCCCGGGTCGACCAACATCCAGGCCGTGCCCCGTGCCCCGCGCTCGCCGGCCATCGCCGCCGGCGTGACTCGTGCGGCCGTCACCTATCGCATCGACGACGAGCTGTGGGTCGCAGAGGTCGACCGGCGCACGGGTCGTCGGCTCACGGCGCCTCGACGGATCGCGCGGGGCGAGATCGGTCAAGCCGCTCTCGCGTTCGAGGGCGACGAGCTCCACGCGCTCTTTGCTCGTCGTACGCGCGGTAAGCCCTACGTCATCGAGCACGCTTACTGGGGCAAAGGCCTCGCCGCAGAGCCGACCATCGACGTCATCATCGAGCGCACGGACTCGGCCATCGCGCCCTCGATTGCGTTCGGGGGCGGGCGCTGGCTCGTGGCGTGGATGGAAGGAGATCTGTCACGACGCGGTCGCGTGCTCTTCGGAACGAGCCAGGCGAGCGTCGGCGACGCGGTCGCGCATGCCGAGATTCTGTCTCCTCCGAACGTCAACGCGCGAGACCCGAAGGTAGCCCTCACGACGACTCGGGGCGGTGGTGGGTGGCTGGTCTGGGGCGAGTTCGGCGGCCCCGGCATGTCGCTCCGCTACGCGCCGCTCAGCTCCTGTCCGTGATCAAGGCCGCGAGCGCCTCTGCCGTTACGGAGCTCGTTCCCCCCTTCTCGCTCGCCAGGCTGCGCGGTTTGAGAACGGCAACGTTTCCTATCTCGTAAAGAAGGTCGGACACGGTCGCGCGAAGCATCGGGTGATGGAGCCCGTGGAATTTTTGGCGCGCGTAGGCGGAGACGCCAGTCGAGTCGGGAGCTCGATGGGTAGAGCCCGACGCCGAAGGTCCGCCGCCGCCCTCGCCCGCGCAGAAGCCACACGCGCGACCACGACGGCGACGCTGAATGCAACGACACCGCTTCGACGACTCCGAGTCGCCACGCATTCAAGGCGACGCGCATCACCTCGGTGCGTTTATTTCTTGAATGAGAGGCGATCGACGCATGCAGCAAAAGAGCCCCCTCCGCAGGGACCGGGTCGCCAGGGTGGGGAGCTCCTCGCTCGCCGCCCGGGTCACTCGAGGCCGGTCGTCGCCGCCGGCTCGGCGGCTTCACGACGACGGCGCCATTACCGTCTCGACAACACCATCCGCCGTGGCCCGCTGACGTGTGGGGCGTCGGTCGAGCTCGCCAACCGCGGCACGATCTCGCTCGGCGCGGTGGGCGATCGCCCCGTCGGCCTCGACGAGAAATACCTCTACGTTATCGACTCGACGCTCAACCAGATCTGGATCTGGCGCCGACCGTAGGGGAGACCAACGCGCCGCGTTCGAAGGAAGGTCACGAGGGCCCTGGACGCACGGCCATTCGTCCCCACATTGACCGACGCGTGGCGGTCTCTTCGGAGTGACGCCCCGCGCATGAGTGCGGAGCATGCTGTTGCCTTCCGAGGTTGCCCGTGGAGGGGCTCGAACATGCTCGGCAAGGGCGACATTCTGGTACTCACGGCCGCTTTTCTGTCCTTTCTGCTCTCGATATCGCTCTGGTTCGGAGTGCTCGTATCGCAGAGCAGAGACGCGGGGATCTTCGTCGGCATCTGGGTGCCTTCGATCATCAGCACCGGCATCTTTTTCAAGCTTGCCATGAGGAAGTCGTAGCCGTGTCGGATACGGCGCTATTCATCGTGGGCACGTTCATGTTCCTCATCCTGACGTCCGGGATTCTCTTCAGCATCTACGAGGTACGTCGGGTCGAAGGTCGTAGGTGACTGGGGCGACGTCGGAGCGTTCTGGCACGCTCTCTCTGCGGCCCGGCTGCGGCCCGGCTGAGGCCCGGTTCCGCCCGCTAAACACCACGAACGTCCCGGGGCGCAGGAACGCGCCGAGCCGAGACGCCGTAGTGTGCGCTTCGAGACGAGGGGTCCTCGGTCGTCCTGACGCTGCCGATTTGCGGTCGCCTATGGGCGAGCGCGTTCTTCAGCGCTGAAAATCGTGTTCTTCAGCGCTGAAGAAACCGCGGGGGTCGACGCCACCACTCCCGCCGGCCGGTCAGTGACCGATCTGCGGATGCAGCTGGCTCTTGCGCTTCTTTTCGGGCGCGGGCCGGATGCATCCGGCGAGATACACGCCGCCGTTCACGGCCGACCAGGTCCGGAAGTGCTTCAGCGTCGTCATCCAGCGAAGGACGCGCGGCCCCTCGATGGCGGGGCGAACGCCGCACGCGGACGCGTGCTCCTGCGCGTGCAGGAAGGCGCTCGCCATCCGCGTCTGCACCGCCATCGGCGAGTTGCGCTCGCGTGAGACCTTCGACGCGCCCTTGCCGATGCGCGCGCGCTCCTGGGGATCGGCGAGGAGGTCGAGGACCGCACGACCGAACGACGCATCCGCGTCTTCCTCGTCGCCGCCGCCGTTGCCTGGCGAGAGGAGCACGCCGTTGACGCGATCCTTGATCTGCGCGCTTACGCCCATGCCGTCGGCGAAGGCGACTGTCGGAGTGCCGCACCAGAGCGCCTCGCCGAGGACATTGCCGTAGGTCTCGCTGAGCGAGCCGTGCACGAAGACGTCCGCGTACGCGTAGTAGTCGGCCATGCGCGTGAAGGGCACTTCGCCCGGGAAGAACACGCGATGCGCGACGCCCTCTTCCTGCGCGATGCGCTTGTACAGCGCCGTGTCCGGGCCCTCACCGAGCATCGTGAGCGTGGCCTCGCGATCGACGGGCGCGACGTGGCGCGCGAAGATCTTGATGATGCGGTCCTGCGATTTCTCGCGCGTGTGACGACCGGCACAGAGGAGACGCGAGCCGCGCCACACCACGTCGCTCGAGCTCTCGAGGTGCGTGTACGGGTCGGAGCCGAGCGGCTTGTCGAAGATCTCGGGCTGTACCGCGCGCGGGATGACGTGGATGGGCGCCGTGACGCCGCGCTCGCGCCAGTAGGACCGGAGGCCCTCGGAGAGCACCACGAGACCGTCGGAGTTGTTGTAGATGCTCGAGAAGAGCTTCTCGTACGGGCGCTTGAGGGCAAACTCGACGCCGGCGTTCACCCAACCGAGCTTCGCGAGGCGCTCCGGGAGGAGCACGTCATACGCCGCCGCGAGGTGCGTCGTGTTCACGCAAAGAAGCGGAATTCCACGCATCTTGCGGAGCCACACGCCGAACTCGAGGAGGCACGAGGTCGTCTGCGCGAAGACGAGGTCGAAGTCCCAGCGGCTCGCGTCGAAGACCCACTTCTCGAGCGGCATCGGAATGTGCACACCGGGATAGGACTTGAGCGGGATGCTCGGCAGCTCGATGGTGCCGGGGGCCAGCTCCCCCGGGGTCGCTTCGGGGTCGTGAGGGCCGATGACTGTGACTTGGTGACCACACCGACGCAATTCTTGGTACAGGAACCGTGTCTGAAACGCTGCACCATTGGCGTAAGGGATTCGCGTGAAATCACTCAGGATGGCCACCTTCAGAGGGCGACCGTGGCGGGCCGAGAGGGCCGCGAACGGGGTTTCGCCCTGCTGGTTGGCGGCGACGTTCTTGCCTGAAAAAGCGGACCGAGGAAGCGAATCGCGGTGCGTAAGGAACTTTGCGGTCTCGTTCGAGGAGCTCTTGTGAAGGTCCTCGACGTGACGGAATTCTATTCCGAAAGGGGCGGCGGGGTTCGAAGCCATATGGGGCTCAAGTCTCATGTTCTGTGCCAACTCGGTCACCAGCATGTGGTCGTGGCCCCAGGGGCCCGCGACGAGGAGCAAACGGAGCAAGTTGCTGGAGAACGAGCGGACGCGGGGGGCCGTTTAGCACGGTCGAAAGGCAGTGCACGCGTGATCCGGGTCGCAGGCCCCGCGTCGCCTTACGATCCGACGTACCATCTGCTCCTGCGATTCGACAAAATCGCGGGGATCGTCGAGCGCGAGCGGCCCGACGTGCTGGAGGTCCACTCCCCTTACCTTGCCGCGCTGGGCGTCATGCGTGCGAAGCGGGCTCATTACGGGGTCCGGACGTTCCAGTGGCACTCGGACTTCATCGATACGTACGCGGGCGTGCTCGGAGGCCGTCTCGCGCGTGACTTGCCGATGCTCTCCGCGCAGGCATGGTCGCGCGGAATCGGCATCGGCACGCGGCCGCTGTGGGGCCTCGTGCGATCGATCGCGCGGCGCTGTGACGCGACGCTCGTCGCCGCCGACTGGCAAGCGGCGAAGCTCGCCGAGCACGGCGTGCCGCGCGTGGTGCGCGTGCCGTTCGGGGTCGAGCGCGAGATCTTCCGGCCCGATGCGCGCAGCTACGAGGGGCGCCGAGAGCTGCTCGCGCTCGCCTCGCACGACGCGCGTCATGACGACGCCGTGATCCTGGTGGGCGTGGGACGGTTCGCCGTCGAGAAGCGCTGGGACGTCGTGATCGACGCATTCCTCCGGCTGCGCGCGCGCAGTCCGCAGCGCGACATGATCCTCGTGCTCATCGGCGACGGACCCGAGCGAGCGCGCATGGCCGCGCGCGCTGCCGGCTCACCCGACATCGTGATGCCAGGCTTCGTGAAGGGCCGCGAAGCGCTCGCGCGCATGCTCGCGAGCGCGGATGCGCTCATCCATGGCTGCCCTTTCGAGACGTTCGGCCTGAGCATCGCGGAGGCGATGAGCTGCGGCCTGCCGACGGTGGTCCCAGACGAGGGCGGCGCTTCCGAGATGCATGTGCCCGCCGCGGGCGAGCGCTATCGCGCGCTCGACGTGGAGGACTGCGTACGCGCGACAGCACGTCTCCTCGCGCGCCTCGCCATCGACCCCGATGTAGTGCGAGCGGCGGCGGTGGCGGCGGCGGGGCGCTTGCCGAACGTGGTCGAGCAGTTCGAGGGCCAGATCGCGCTCTACGAGGAGCTTCTTGGTTGCTCGAAGGACCAGAAGCGGAGAGGATCGAGGGCATGAAAACCTCACTTGCTCTTGGTTCGACCCTCGCGCTTCTCCTCGTGTCCGGCGTCTCGAGCGCCGCGACGCACAAGTTTCATGCGACGTTGGTCGCCGCCAACGAGCCCCCGGCCGGCAGCGTGATCTCCATCGCGAGCGGAACTGCGGATCTCACATTCGACGACGCTAGCCGAATGATGACCGGCACCGTGATTTTCACCGGAATTCACGGGGCGAACGGGGCTCCTACGACCACGGCAACCGCCGCGCACATCCACGACGGTGTCGCGACGACTGTGAGCGGAGCGGTCATCGTTCCCATCGCGTCCGGTAACAACATCACGAGCCCCATCACGGTGAGTGTGGTGATTCCGTCTGCGAACGTCGCGGCGCTCATGACCGACTCGACATACGTCAACGTTCACTCCGCGAAGTTCGCAAACGGCGAGATCCGGGGCCAGCTCGTGCTTCAAGCCGCCGACGCAGGCGCGGAAGCCGGGGCCGATTCGGGAACGAGCGGAACCT
>JAYTOQ010001028.1:0-2069 GCA_043747665.1 Polyangiaceae bacterium
CGAGCCGAACCTCCGCGACGTCGTGGTGACCCTCTCGACCCACCTCGTCGCTCGACTGCGACGTCGTCATGTTCGGGTCGCATGGCGCCGTTTGGCGGCATGGAAGCCGTCGTCGCAGCGCTCGCAATCGCGAACCCTTTCAGCAGCGATGAATCTCCCGTAGTGTGCGGGCCGTGGTGGTGTGGAAGTCGTTTGTCTGCGCGCTCGCACCGATGGCGGCGATGCTCGGCTGCGATGCGCGTCCGGTCACAACGGCGTCGATCGACAACCAGTATGCGACGTCGGGGAAGACACCTCTCGTCGTCTACCGTGCGCGGTGGCAGGAGGTGGCGTTTGCAGATCCGGTGCTCCCCGGCGCCTCCTCCGTCGCACTGAGCGCCGTGCCGGCGTCGAGCGGCACGGCATACGCGATCCTTGCGCCGGGGTGGGACCCCGGGAGCGATTCATTGCCGACGTCCCTCGTCGTCATGCAATCGCGTGAGGGCTTCGACGTTCACCTCGACGGCGCGCTCCACATTCCCATCGATGACACGACCTTCATCGGGAACTGCGCCGCCGGAAATGTCCTGTCGGAGGCGCAGGCCGCCTTCATCACCGAGCTGGTCTTTCCGGACGTCTTTGCGTCACGACGCTACGACGCCGCGACCTGCACCGTGACACCGGCCGCAGACGACGGGGGCGCCGGTGGCGAGTGATTGCCGTCTTCGGCTGCTCGTAGCCGGCGTAGTCGCCGCGCGCATCGCGTTGGCCGCGGCGCCCGCGAGCGCGCAGGCGGCACCGCCGTCGGGCCACGACAACGATGCCTTCGACGTCATGAACTACCTGTCGGATCGAGGGCTTCACGACATCAACGACGAGAGCTGGAACGCCTACGGACAGTTCACGTACATCTCGAGCTGGAAGCTGCCGTTCAAGGCGCCGTACACCAACAAGAACGGCAGCATCAACTCGCTGGTGCCCGATGCCGAGCGGAGCTTCACTGCGTCGTTCACGCTCTTCTTCGGGCTCAAGCTCTGGGCGGGCGGCGAGGCGTACGTGGTCCCGGAGGTCATCGCCGAGCGACCGCTCTCTCTGCTGCGCGGGCTCGGCGGCTCGATCCAGAACTTCGAGCTCCAGAAGACCGGCAGCGAGACACCGCAGCTCTACCGAGCGCGCACGTTCCTTCGCCAGACGTTCGACCTCGGGGGCACGCGCGTCACGAAGACCTCGGATCCGATGCAGCTCGCGTCGGTGGTGGACAGCCGACGCGTGGTGGTGACGCTCGGCAACTTCACGATCCTGGACGTCTTCGACAGGAACTCCGTCACCTGGGATCCCCGGCAGACGTTCGTCAACATGGCCTTCATGACCCACTCGTCCTGGGACTTCCCGTCGGACGCGCGCGGGTACTCGTGGGGAGGAACCGCCGAGCTCTTCTGGGACGACTGGGCGCTTCGCATCGGCCGGATCACGCCGCCTCAGAACCCGAACCAGCTCCAGGTCGACTTCCGGATCGACAAGCACTACGGCGACCAGGTCGAGCTTGAGCACGATCACACGCTCGGCGGGAAAGCCGGCGCCGTGCGCCTGCTCGCCTATCGGAACCGCGTCGTCAGCGGACGCTTCGACGAGGCGATCGCCGCCGTGAAGCGCGACCCCTCGAAGAACGCGGCGGCCTGCACGGACTACAACTACGGCTCGGGCAATGTCACGGCGCCCGACTTTTGCTGGGTGCGCCGACCCACATCGAAGGTGGGCATCGGCCTCAACCTCGAGCAGCACGTCTTCGCGGACGACGTCGGCGTGTTCTTCCGCGGCATGTTCTCCGACGGACGGAGCGAGGTCGACGCCTTCAACCCCGCCGATCGGTCCATGAATTTCGGAGCAAGCGCCAAGGGCTCGCTGTGGCACCGTCCCTTCGACGTCACCGGCATCGGCTATGGAATGGCCTGGATTTCACGGGTCCACGGCGACTACCTGCGCATGGGCGGCGTCGACGGCTTCGTCGGCGATGGCGACTTGAACCAAGCCCCCGAGACCGTCGTCGAGGCCTTTTACAGCGTGAATCTCTTGAAGGCGATGTGGCTGAC